>NZ_CABPTS010000004.1:0-109735 GCF_902460385.1 Streptococcus sp. Marseille-P7376 | reverse complement strand
AAGCAACGATTCGCAATCACTTTCTGCGCTATTCCAGAGAGGTAAGAAGTCGCGTCAAGATCATTACAATGGACATGTTTAGCCCCTACTACGAAATCGCTAAGAAACTCTTTCCAAAGGCTAAAATTGTCCTCGATCGTTTTCACATTGTACAACATCTCAGCCGGGCTATGAGTCGTCTTCGCATCCAAATTATGAATCAGTTGGATCGAAAATCGTACGAATACAAAGCGCTGAAACGCTACTGGAAACTGATCCAACAAGATAGCCGGAAACTCAGCGATAAACGCTTTTATCGTCCGACTTTTCGCATGCACTTGACAAATCAAGAGATTCTTGAAAAGCTACTCTCTTACTCTCAAGAACTCAGAGAACACTATGAGCTTTACCAACTCTTGCTTTTTCATTTTCAAGAGAAACAAGCTGACCATTTCTTTGGACTCATTGAAGAAAGGATTGCTTGTATAAATCCTATCTTTCAGACTGTTTTTAAAACCTTTCTCAAGGACAAAGATAAAATTATCAACGCTCTTGAACTCCCTTACTCAAATGCAAAGCTAGAGGCTACAAACAACCTCATCAAGGTTATCAAGCGCAACGCTTTTGGCTTTCGGAACTTTGACAACTTTAGAACTAGAATTCTCATCACTTTGAATATCAAAAAGGAGAGAACCAATTCGGTCCTCTCCAGATGTTAGCTGACATCAACCCACTACAGTTGACAAAGAGCCTTTTTTTGTAGCAAAGGGACTATTGTCCCAGACTCTCAACTGTTATTATTTCTCTAAGTTCCAGATTTCCTTGGCATATTGCTCAATGGTGTCGTCCGAAGTGAACTTATCAGATGTAGCGATGTTAATCAGGCTCATGCGGGCCCATTTTTCTTTGTCACGATAGAGAGCATCAATCTTCTCTTGTGCTTCTACATAGGCATGGAAGTCTTCCAAGAGGAAGTATTCATCATTGTGGGTGATGAGGGCTTCGTAGATTTCAGATCCTTCTTCACGAACATTTGGAATGGTGCCATTGACAAAGGTATCGACCACCCGGCGAATGTCTGGATTACTCTCATAGACACCGCGTGAGTAGTAATCGTGGCGGGCATAGTGCTCGTAAACTTGGTCCTTGTCCATCCCGAAGATGACAATGTTGTCATCACCGACTTCATCCTTGATTTCGATATTGGCCCCGTCCAGTGTAGCCAGAGTAATAGCCCCCGTCATCATGAACTTCATGTTAGAAGTACCAGAAGCTTCCTTGGAAGCAAGTGAAATCTGCTCAGATACATCTGCTGCTGGAATGATGAGCTCAGCCAGGCTGACCCGGTAGTTTTCTAGAAAAACAACCTTGAGCTTGCCTTGTAGGCTTGCATCCTTGTTGACCAGATTGGCCACTTCATTGATCAGCTTGATAACCGACTTGGCAAAGTGGTAGCCCGGAGCAGCCTTGGCACCAAAGATAAAGACGCGCGGCACCATATCCTTGTCTGGATCGTCCTTGAGATCCCAATAGAGCTTGATGATATGAAGCAAGTTGAGCAGCTGACGCTTATAAGCATGGAGACGTTTAACCTGTACATCAAAGATAGCTTCTGTAGAGACTTCCACTCCTGTTGATTCCTCGATGAAGTCAGCCAAACGAGCCTTGGCTTCTTGCTTGACACGGTAGAAATCGTCTAGCACTTGTTTATCGTCCTTGAATTTCAAAAGCTTGCGCAGCTCGTGAATATCTCTTCTCCACTCCTTACCAATCAACTTATCAATCTCAGCTGACAGGGGCTCATCCGCAATCTGCAGCCAGCGGCGCTGAATAATCCCGTTGGTCTTGTTGTTGAACTTTTCTGGGTAAATGCTGTAGAAATCACGCAAAGTATCTTCTTTGAGCAATTCGGTATGGAGTTTGGCAACCCCATTAATTGAGTGTCCACCGATGATAGCCAAGTGGGCCATGTGGATTTGATTGTCTTTGACGATACGAGTATTTTCGATGACTTGCGGATCAAGTCCACGTCCAGCCATTTCAGCTACATAGCGGTTGTCGATTTCTAGGATAATCTGATAAACCCGTGGCAAGACATTCTTGAAGAGCTCTGCATCCCATTTTTCCAAGGCTTCAGACAGAATGGTATGGTTGGTGTAACTCATGGTCTTCACCGTAGCATTCCAAGCATCTGCCCACTCGAGACCATAGTCATCCAGCAAAAGACGCATAAACTCAGCCGGCGCGACTGCTGGGTGAGTATCGTTGATATGGACGGAAACCTTCTCATGAATATCCTTGAGCGGTCGACCTTGCTTGAGATAGGATTTGATAATGGTCTGCAGACCCGCACTGGTCATAAAGTATTCCTGAATCAGCCGCAGTTCTTTTCCTTTGTAACTAGAATCGTCTGGATAGAGAATGGCTGTAATATCCTGCACTTTGCGGCGGGCTTCAATAGTCCGATAATCCAATTCATATTCTTCCGGAATTTCGACATCCCAGAGACGGAGATTATTGACATTATCATTGCCAAAGC
This sequence comes from Streptococcus sp. Marseille-P7376, assembly GCF_902460385.1. Taxonomy (NCBI): domain Bacteria; kingdom Bacillati; phylum Bacillota; class Bacilli; order Lactobacillales; family Streptococcaceae; genus Streptococcus; species Streptococcus sp. Marseille-P7376. The sequence goes on along the minus strand of NZ_CABPTS010000004.1, from coordinate 107,217 downwards.
CAATCTGTGGCACATCATAAGGGACTGCACGCAGAGTTTGAGCATGTTCATAAACTGGCACAATTCGGCCTTCTTCATTAGCACGGAGGTAGACATTGCCAAAGATTTTAACATCAACAATACCGTGATCTTTACGTGTCTCCCAGACATTGCCCAGACTGCCAAACCAATCATCTGGAATCTCGACCTGATAGCCATCTACGATGCGTTGCTTAAAGAGTCCATAACGGTAGCGAATCCCATTTCCAAAACCTGGATAGCCGGTCGTCGCCAATGAGTCCATGAAGGCAGCGGCTAAGCGGCCCAAACCACCATTACCCAAAGCCATGTCATGCTCAGCATTCTTAACATCTTCAAATTCAACTCCAAGATCTGCAAAACCTTCCTTAACCGTATCAAGGATGCCTAGGTTGAGCAGGTTAGTTTCCAGCATACGACCTGGCAGAAACTCAATTGAAAAGTAATAAGCTGTTTTTTGCTGGTGTTCCACGAGTTTATTGCGACGTTCCAGCCAAAGTGGCGTAATGTATTTACGAATGGTACTAGCAAGGGCTTGAAAAAGCTCTGCTGGAGTAGCATCCGCTACTTTAATTAACTGCCTTTCATGGAGGGTATCCTTAAAGTTGCGGATAAACTGTTCTTTAGTAAGTTCCATTTTTGAGGGATATCTTCCTTTCTTTAACGAGGGAATCAGTTTTAAGAATCATCTCATATTCTATAATAACATACAAAAGGATGTCTTTACGGAAAACCTCCCTTATTACATCAATAAGAGAGGTTTTCCCTATTCTGATTCTAAAGTGAATGTTAGTAAAGTGATTGATACAAATCGCTATAGGCCTTACTTGCAGTGTCCCATGAGAAATCTCTTTCCATCGCCTGCATTTGAAGCGAATGCCATGTTTCTTTGTCATGGGCATATATATTCAAGGCTTCCTTGAAAGTCCATGTCAACCAATAGCCAGAAAAATTATTAAAGCTGAAACCTGTACCTTGTCCAGTATACACATTGTATGGCTCAACAGTGTCACGCAAACCTCCTACTTCATGCACAAGAGGGAGGGTTCCATAGCGCATAGCCATCATTTGGGACAAACCACACGGTTCAAAGCGGCTTGGCATCAGGAAAATATCGCTCGCTGCGTAAATTTCTTGAGCCAAAGTAACATCAAAAAGAATATTAGCAGATATCTTTTCAGGATAAGCGTGTCCAAACCAAGCAAAGGATTGTTCAAATGCAGGATCTCCTGTTCCAAGAAGGACAATTTGCACATCTTCCTGTAACAGATTGTGCAATTCTTCCACTACCAAATCAAAACCTTTTTGACGTGTCAAACGAGAGACTATTCCAACTAACGGAACGTCATCCCGAACTGGCAGCCCTACTCTTTCTTGAAGAGCCCGCTTATTCTCTAATTTTCCAGACAAATCATCTTTACTAAAATGATGAGCTAGTAATTTATCTGTTTCTGGATTGTAGATATCTGTATCAATTCCATTAACAATACCAACCAGCTTGCCAGATTCCATTCGAAGAACCTGATCTAAGCCGCAGCCAAACTCAGCCGTCCGAATTTCATTGGCATAGCTTGGCGAAACGGTTGTCACACGATCAGCATACAAAATACCCGCTTTCATCCAGTTAAGGCAATCATTCCAGCGAAGGGTTCCGTCTGCATAACGTTCATAACCGACACCAAAGAGTTCCCAAAGCATACCATCAGAAAACTGGCCTTGGAATTCTAAGTTGTGAATTGTTAAAACGGTCTTGATGTTATTATATGCCTGAATCCAACGGTATTTTTCTTTAACCAAGAAAGGAATCATAGCTGTATGGTAATCGTGAGCATGCAGGACATCTGGAATGAAATCAATTCTTTCCATCAGCTCCACTGCCGCCAATTGGAAATAGGCAAAGCGCTCACCATCATCAAAATCACCATAAACATGCCCACGGAAGAAATAATGCTGATTATCAATAAAGTAGAAATTTACATCGTTTAAAACGATGCGTTTCACTCCTACAAACTGACGACGCCAGCCAACACTTACTTCGAATGAGAATAGATCTTCTACCTGATCACGGAATTTCGCATCTGTCAAATCATAATAAGGCAAGATAACACTTACTTGATGACCATCTTTCACAAGTGATTTAGGGAGAGCGCCAATGACGTCTCCCAAACCACCTGTTTTAGAAAAAGGTGCACCTTCTGCTGCTACAAATAAAATTTTCATTGAATAATATCCTCTGTAACTTTTTGGCCCTTCTTAATCACAACTGGGTGTTCTGCTGTTCCGCGAACAACTACTCCCTCAGCAATGTCCACATTCTTGTCAACAACAGCGTATTCAACAACCGCATTTTTGCCAACTGTAACACGTGGGAAGAGAACGCTGCTTTTTACTCGGCTTCCTTCACTAATCTTTATATTACGTGAAATAACTGAATCGACCACTTCGCCCTCAATAATGCTACCTGATGCAAACTGTGAGCGAGAAACCTTGGAAGCTGGAGAATAGTATGTTGGCTCTTCATTCTTCACTTTGGTGTAAATCTTTTGATTTGGTGAGAAGAGTGAATAGAATTTTTGTGAGTCTAGCATGTCAATATTAGCCCTGTAGTAAGCTTCTACAGAGTGAATATTTATTAGATAGCCAGTATATTCATAGGCAAAGGCTCCTTCTTGCACTGCCAAGTCACGAAGAACATAACGTAATTTTTGAGGATATTCTTTCTTAGCTTCTTCTTCTAATTTTTCAATCAGCCATGGGGTGTCTGCTACAAAGATGTCTGTTGACATATTGAACATTTCACCCTCTGCTCGAGCATCAAATAACTGTTGACTTCTCACATGATCGGTGTCATCAATTTCAAACACTGAGTTTACCTCGGACACTTCTTCTTTTGGCAATTTTTTATAAACAACTGTAATTGGCTGGTCAGTTGTATTATGAAGATGGAACACTTGGTTTAAATCAATATTCGTCAAAACATCACAGTTGAGCGCTACAGTCTGATTAGAGCCTGAGCGTTTTAAGTAAGTCAATAATTGCTCATAATATTCTTTCCCAACTGTGCTACTTTCTACACGAGTATTGTAAATCCCAAGGTAGTAGTGACTCAAAAGAGTAGAAAGGCCCCACTCACGACCAGAACGAATGTGGTCAAAGACTGAACTGATGTTTTCTTGCTGGAAGATACCAAAAACACTGCGAATACCGGCATTTGCAAGACTTGACAACGGGAAGTCAATCAAACGATATTTTCCGCCGAATGGCAAAGTTGCAACTGGACGCTGTTCTGTCAAAGTTGACATATCATGGAAACCTACTGTATTTCCTAAAATCGCTGAATATTTATCAATCTTCATCTGTTGGTACCCCCACTTTTTCATTGTATCCGACAACTTGGACTTCATCCGTTCCATCAATTTCTACGCCATCAGAAATAACTGCTCCTTCACCAATGATAGCACGTTTAATCTTAGCACCTTGTCCAATGATTGCTCCACTCATGATAACGGAATCTTCAACTACGGCATCCTTACGAACTTGAGCTTCCGTAGAAAGGATTGAATGTTTCACTGTTCCATCAACAAGACATCCATCAACAACCAAGGAATCTTCAACATGAGCATTTTCTCCAAAGAAGTTTGGCGGTGAAATCAAGTTGCGTGAGTAAATTTTCCATTGACGATCACGGCTGTCTAAAGCATTGTGCGGATCAATGTATTCCATATTAGCTTCCCAAAGTGATTCAATCGTACCCACGTCTTTCCAGTAGCCTTTGAATTCATAAGCGTAGACGCTTTCGCCTGACTCAAGATAGTTAGGAATAACATTTTTACCAAAGTCAGACATATCCACATTGCTCTTTTCAGCAGCAACTAGCATATTGCGCAGACGTTTCCAATCGAAAATATAAATCCCCATAGAAGCTTTGGTAGACTTAGGTTCAGCCGGTTTTTCTTCAAATTCAACAATTCGATTATTAGCATCGGTATTCATGATACCAAAACGACTCGCTTCTTTGAGAGGAACATCCAAGACAGCAACCGTCAAGCTAGCACTGTTATCCTTGTGAGATTGAAGCATGTCATCATAGTCCATCTTGTAAATATGATCTCCAGAAAGGATTAATACATATTCTGGATTGATACTGTCGATATAGTCGATATTTTGGAAAATAGCGTGACTGGTACCTTCGAACCAACGATTTCCTTCACTTGCTGAATAAGGTTGAAGAATGGACACGCCTGTGTTGATACCATCAAGTCCCCAGCTTGAACCATTCCCAATATGACTGTTCAGGGCGAGTGGTTGGTACTGCGTAATCACGCCTACATTATGAATACCAGAGTTGGCACAGTTAGAGAGCGCGAAATCAATAATACGATAACGACCACCAAACTGTACTGCTGGTTTCGCAATACTTTGTGTGAGCTTTCCAAGACGAGTTCCTTGCCCACCGGCAAGAATCAAAGCTAGCATTTCATTCTTCATATCCTACTCCTTTGTGGAATCTTTTTTAGCATTTTTACGAACATTCACACGACGCTTGATTTTCCAAATACTTGCTCCCAAAGCTGGCAACGTAAAGGTCAAGGTCTGCGGATAATCTTTCCATAGTCCCTCTTGAGACTGAACTGTTTCGTTATGTTCTTTCCAAACACCTCCCCATTCTTCTAATTCGGTATTCCATACTTCTTCATAAATGGCTGCAACTGGAACACCAATCGTAAAGTCTTTTCGCTCTACAGGCGCCATATTGAATACACAGATTAACATTTCTCCTTTAGCCGTCTTACGGATAAAGGAAAGGACACTTTGATCAGTATTGTCCGCATCAATGATTTCGATACCATCGTAGCTTACATCATTTTCCCAAAGCGGACGATTTTCTTTATAGAACAGATTCAGTGCAGATGTGAAATCTTGCATTTGCTTATTGAGCCTATCATCAAGATTTGACCATTCTAGCTGTTCCTCTGATTTCCATTCTAGGAATTGACCAAATTCTCCACCCATAAAGAGCAGTTTCTTACCTGGGTGACAGATTTGATAAGTCAGCAGATTACGAAGTCCCGCAAATTGATTATAACGGTCACCCCACATCTTATGCATCAGACTCTTCTTACCATGCACCACTTCGTCATGGGAGAATGGCAGCAAGAAGTTTTCTGAGAAGACATACATAAAGCTGAAAGTGACTAAGTTAAAGTCGTATTTGCGATAAATTGGATCTTCTTCGTAGAAACGCAGGATGTCATTCATCCATCCCATATTCCACTTGTAGTCGAATCCTAGACCGCCTAACTCACGCATCCCAGTAATCTTGGTATTGCTGGAGCTTTCCTCTGCGATCATCATAACATCCGGATGGGCCAACTTGATGACGGTATTGAGCCGCTGCAAGAAATAGTAGCCTTCATAATTGCGGTTGCCGCCGTCCTTATTTGGCTGCCATGGACCGCTATCGTAGTCAAGGTAAAGCATATTACTTACCGCATCAACTCGAACCCCATCTAAGTGGTAGAAGTCAATCCAGAACTTGATACTTGAAATCAGGAAGGACTGTACTTGATTCTTACCCAAGTCAAAATTCAGTGCTCCCCAACCATAGTTATGCGCTCTATCATGATCCTGATACTCAAATGTCGGAGTCCCATCATAGTAGGCCAAGGCATCATCGTTGATGGTAAAGTGACCAGGAACCCAGTCTACAATAACCCCAATATTATTGATGTGGCACTCTTCAACAAAGTCTTGGAATTCCTCTGGTGTCCCATAGGTATGCTCAAAAGCAAAGTAGCCCATCAGCTGATAACCCCAACTGAGACCGAGCGGGTGAGCCATTAGTGGCATGAACTCCACATGCGTATAGTTCATCATAACAAGGTAAGGAATGAGTTCTTCTTTTAGTTGAGTAAAACTATATGGTTTTCCATCATCATTTCTCTTCCAAGAACCTGCATGAACTTCATAAATATTGACTGGACGCGAGAAGAATCCCCAACGTTTTCTTCTGGCTAGCCACAAGCCATCTTTCCAGTTCTTTTCAGGAATCGTATGAATAACTGCCCCTGTACCAGGACGCTCTTCAAAATAAATCGCCAGTGGATCCACTTTTAAAATCTCTTGTCCACTGCTGCGCTTGACATTATACTTGTAAATATCTCCTTCTTTAGGCAATTCAGTGAAGACTTCCCAAACCCCTGCTTCATTGCGAATCATTGGAATCTGGCCTTCATACCAATTGGTGAAATCACCTATCAAATGAACACTCTGAGCATTTGGTGCCCAAACACGAAAAGTATATCCCAGCTTTCCATCAATTTCTTCCTGATGAACCCCTAAATAATGCTGTAGATGAAAGTTTTCACCTGTCGTAAAGGTTCTCAAAGCTTCGTTTTTATCCATGTAATCACCTTCCTATTTGTAAGCGTTTTCTACACTACCATTCTACCTTATTTCTACTTCTTTTTCAAGTAAATTTCAAAAATCATTACGGAAAATTACAAAAATCGAACATTAAGGAAAAATAGGGGGAAAGTGCAAGGAAATTGCCTCCCTTTCGACACAAAATCACCTTCTCATTCTTTTTCCGCTAAAAATATGTTCTACAAATTGTTGAAAACTTTCATAATGATATAGACCAATATGTAAATTTACATATTTCTTTCGAAACCATTTTTGTTAAACATTAGCTTTCACATACATAAAAAGGCCGCACAAAGCCGCCTTTCTTCTTTATTTCACATCAAACACGATGGATTTCACTTGTGTCATTGCTTCGATACTGTATCGGATCCCTTGTACCCCCGCGCCAGAACCTTTCACACCAAGGAATGGGAAATTATCTGGACCCCGCTGAGTCTTATTATTAATGTGTACCGTACCCACTTCTAATTTTTCAGCAATTTCAAATGCTTTAGGGAAATCATTTGTAAACACTGAAGATTGAAGACCGAATTCAGACTGATTACAGATTTCGATAGCTTCTTCTACGGAAGCCACGCGAATAATCGGAAGAACTGGACCAAAAGGCTCTTCCCAAGCTAGTCTCATATCAATTGTAACGTTGTCAAACAAGACAGGCCAAATAAAATTTGCTTCACGTTTCATTTCAGTTAAAGGCAGAGCCCCTTTTTCTCGAGCATCTTCAATCAATCCCCAAATGAAATCTGCTGAGGCATTATCAATAACTGGAGTGATATCTGCATTATCAAAGGGATCACCAACCGTCAATTTCTCCACCTCTGCCTGAAGCAGCGCTGCCAATTTATCCGCTACGCTCTCCATGACAATGACACGTTTAATGGCTGTACAGCGTTGACCAGAGTAACTATAAGCTCCACCAACGATTTGTTTGGCTGCACGTTCAAGATCTGCATCTTCCAGAACTACCGCTGCATCCTTACCACCTAATTCTAGCATAACCGGCCGCATGCCCGCCAGTTGACCAATCCGTTCTCCAATAGGAGTTGACCCCGTAAAGTTGATATAGTTAACTTCTTTATGTTCAATAATGTAATCGCCGATTTCTGATCCACGCCCAGTGATGGTATTGAAAACACCAGCAGGAAGACCAGCTTCCGCAAAAGCTTGTGCTAAAAGAAGACCAGAAATTGAACCTTGTGTCGGTGGTTTAAACATGACAACATTTCCACCAATCAGAGCTGGAGCAATTTTTGAACCTGAAAGGTTAACCGGATAGTTAAAGGGCGCAATCGCTAAAACAACACCAACAGGTTCACGACGGACAACAGCTAGCTTCTTCTTACTGATTGCCTCAAAGCCACCACCTTCCAGCACCTGACCATGAACACGGATTCCTTCTTCCGCTGCATAGCGAATAAGATCCGCTGTACGAACTACCTCGCCAATAGCGGCCTTAATGCCCTTTGCAACTTCTTTTGCAAGAATTTCGCCAATTTTTTCTTGATCGCGCTCTAAAATATCGGCAACTTTATGCAAATATGCTGCACGTTCTACCGCTGAAAGAGCACGCCAAGCAGGAAGAGCAGCACGCGCTTGCGCCATAGCATAATCAACTTCTGCCTGAGTCATGGCAGGAATTGTTCCGAGGACTTCATTGTTGATTGGAGAACTAATAGTAATTTCCTTTTCGGAACTTTTCCATTCTCCATTAATATAATTTTTATATTGCATCAAAATTCCCCTCCATCAAAGTTATTGTTTTATATTTTAGCAAATTTTCAGAAAATTTCAAGCAAAAACTGTGAATTTATAGAAAATTTTTGCAATTTGAATCATTGCTCCTTGTTTATGCAACTTTAAAGAAAAAAGAGAGTGGGACAGAAATTGGTAATTCGTTAGAATTCGATTTCGTCGTCCCACCTCCGCACAGTTGAGTAGGGCTGTAAAAGCTGATGAAATCAGCGTAGTAGAGCCCACTCAACCACTGCGTCTTGCTCGACAATCCCAAAACAATTGAGAGGCTAGGACTTTTGTCCCAGCCTCTTTATTAATCAAAATCAAGATATTCTTTTTCAAGTTCAAGAACTTCTTCCATTGTTGCACACTCAGTCAAAGCGCGCTGTGCAAGTTCTTGCATCTTCACAGTATCCAATTTCTTCATAAGGCTACGTGTCCGAAGGACAGAAGTCGCACTCATAGAGAACTCATCCAAGCCCATGCCAACAAGAAGTGGCACAGCTGTTTGGTCGCCAGCCATTTCTCCACACATACCTGCCCACTTACCTTCAGCATGAGCAGCTTTGATAACGTTGTTAATCAAGCGAAGGATGGATGGGTTATATGGTTGATAGAGGTATGAAACTTGTTCGTTCATCCGGTCAGCTGCCATTGTGTATTGGATTAGGTCATTGGTACCGATAGAGAAGAAGTCTACTTCTTTAGCAAATTGATCAGCCAACATTGCTGCTGCTGGAATTTCAATCATGATACCCACTTGAATATTATCAGCTACAGCAATGCCTTCAGCAATCAATTTAGCTTTTTCTTCTTCATAAACTGCTTTAGCCTTGCGGAATTCTGTCAAGAGAGCAACCATCGGGAACATGATACGCAATTGTCCATGTACAGAAGCGCGCAAGAGGGCGCGGATTTGTGTACGGAACATAGCGTCACCAGTTTCAGAGATAGAGATACGCAAAGCACGGAAACCAAGGAATGGGTTCATTTCGTGTGGCATATCGAAGTAAGGAAGTTCCTTATCTCCACCGATGTCCATAGTACGGACAACAACTGGCTTTCCGTTCATGCCTTCCAATACAGCCTTATAAGCTTCGTATTGCTCGTCTTCTGTTGGGAAGTCTTGTGAATCCATATAAAGGAATTCTGTACGGTAAAGACCTACGGCTTCAGCGCCATTCGCATTGACACCTTCTACATCTTTCGGTGTACCGATGTTAGCTGCGAGTTCAAAGTGTTTGCCATCGGCAGTCACTGTTTTAGCATCTTTCAAGAGAGCCCATTCCGCTTTTTGTTTAGCATAAGCTTCACCAGCTGCATTGAATTCTGCTGCTTGCTCGTCAGTTGGGTTGATGATAACTTCACCGGTGATACCATTAGCTGCAATGATATCCCCATCTTTTACAAGTTCAGTAATATTATTGGTTCCCAATACTGCTGCGATTTCAAGCGTACGCGCCATAATAGCAGAGTGACTTGTCCGTCCGCCAATATTGGTTACAAAAGCTTTAACAAATTTCTTGTCCAATTGTGCTGTATCAGAAGGAGTCAGGTCATGAGCAATCACGACTGATTCTTCATTGATAGAAGCCGGATTTGGCAACTTCTTACCTAAAAGATTTGCCAGAACACGTTTGGTTACATCGCGGATATCCGCAGCACGCTCTTGCATGTATGGGTTATCTTCCATATTTTCAAAGAGAGTGATAAACATGTCTGTGACTTCTTTCAGACCAGCTTCTGCATTGGTCTTCTTAGCACGAATTGTCTCTTTGATTTGACCAACCATTTCAGGGTCAGAGAGTACCATTAAGTGAGCATCAAATACTTGAGCTGCTTCCTCACCAAGGCTATCTACTGCTTTCTCACGGATAACAGAAAGCTCGTTTTGAGACGCTTCTAAAGCTGCATCCAAACGAGCCTCTTCTGCATTCGTATCTTCGACTGAAACAGTCTCAAATGACAAATCCGGTTGAACTAATAGATATGCCTTAGCAACGGCAACACCGTCAGATGCTGCAATTCCTTTAAGCATTTCTGTCATATTAAGCCAATCCTTCTTTTTCCATTGTTTCTGTGATAGCTGCAATTGCATCATCTGCATCTGCACCTTCAGCTGAGATAACTACGTCTGCACCTTGACCAACACCAAGGCTCATAACACCCATAATTGATTTAAGGTTTACTGATTTGCCTTTGTATTCAAGCGTAATATCTGAAGCAAATTTGCTAGCAGTTTGCACCAACAAGGTTGCTGGACGTGCATGAATACCTGTTTCTGCCACAATGTGGAAATCTTTAGAAGCCATAGTTAGACTCTCCTTTAAATAATTCTTTTTGAGTTATTGTGATAACCCTTACAACTTGGTATTATAACATCTTTTGAAATCTTTTTCAAGAATTTTATGGCGCGCTTACAAATTATTTCTATTTTTTTGAAAACACCTCTTATTATATTGTTTCTTAGACTTATCTTCTCTGTATTTCTAGTCTGCCCGCTCTCTACAATATCTGTTTATCTCCTCTCCGAACAGCCTTTCTAAACACCGTTTTTGAAGAATAAGTTCAATCAGACGCTTTCTCTGTAGCTCTGCTTTTGCTTTCGAGACACACCTTTATCCTATTTTGCATAATTTCCAATCTAATTCCAAAAACACTATATCTTGTATTCGGATTTGATGAATAATAAAAGCATGCACAAGATTTAGTTCAAAACTGTTGACATCCCATTCGCTTTTAGATATACTAGGTTCAGATTTAAATTTAAGAAAATGAAAGCACAGAGGAATCATTATAATGGTGACTATTTACTCCAAAAACGATTGTGTCCAATGCAAGATGACCAAGCGTTTTCTTGATACCAACCATGTGGAATATCGCGAAATCAACCTTGATGAGCAACCAGAATACATCGACCATGTCAAAAGTCTTGGTTTCAATGCAGCGCCTGTTATCCAAACACCAACTGAAGCATTTTCTGGTTTCCAGCCTGGTAAATTAAAAAAATTATCATAATCTCATCAACACTTAGAGCTAGATTGCCGCTCCTATCATTCGTAGGAGCCCTTTATTTTGTAAAAGCAAAAACCATCTTAGAAAAAGGAAAATTATGGGACTCAAACACTTAGAAGATGTGACTTACTTCCGCCTAAATAATGAAATCAACCGTCCAGTCAATGGGCAAATCCTGCTTCACAAAGACAAAGAAGCCTTGGATGCCTTTTTTAAAGAAAATGTTGAACCAAACACGATGAAGTTTGCTTCTATTACTGAAAAAATTCAGTATTTAATTGAAGAAAACTACTTGGAAAAGGAATTCATCCAGCTATATTCTCCTGAATACATTGAGGAGCTGACTGCTTTTATCCATGCTCAAGATTTCAAATTTAAATCTTTCATGGCAGCCTATAAGTTCTACAACCAATATGCTCTGAAAACCAACGACGGTGAGTACTATCTAGAAAGTATGGAAGACCGCGTACTTTTCAACGCCCTCTACTTTGCCAACGGAGACGAGGCCATTGCCAAGGATATTGCCAATGAAATCATCCACCAACGCTATCAACCAGCGACACCAAGCTTCCTCAACGCAGGTCGGGCTCGTCGTGGTGAGTTGGTTTCCTGCTTCCTCATCCAAGCGACAGACGATATGAACTCTATCGGCCGCTCCATCAACTCTGCCCTGCAATTGTCTCGTATCGGAGGCGGGGTTGGTATTTCCCTCAGCAATCTGCGGGAAGCTGGCGCCCCTATCAAGGGCTATGAGGGAGCTGCGTCTGGCGTTGTGCCTGTTATGAAGCTCTTCGAAGACAGCTTCTCTTACTCAAACCAGCTTGGGCAACGTCAAGGAGCTGGGGTCGTCTACCTCAACGTCTTCCACCCAGATATCATCGCTTTCCTTTCTACTAAAAAAGAAAATGCCGACGAAAAAGTTCGGGTTAAAACCCTTTCGCTCGGAGTCGTGATTCCAGATAAATTCTACGAATTGGCGCGTAAGAATGAAGAAATGTACCTCTTCAGCCCATATTCTGTTGAACGCGAGTACGGAATGCCATTTGCCTATATCGACATCACAGAGAAATACGACGAATTGGTCGCTAATCCAAATATCACTAAGACCAAGATCAAGGCCCGTGATTTGGAAACAGAAATTTCTAAACTCCAGCAAGAGTCTGGCTATCCTTATGTCGTGAATATCGACACTGCCAACCGTTCAAATCCAATCGATGGCAAAATCATCATGAGTAACCTTTGCTCAGAAATCCTGCAAGTTCAAGAGCCTAGCCTCTTGAATGATGCGCAAGAGTACCTCCACTTGGGAACAGATGTATCATGTAACTTAGGTTCTACCAACGTTGTCAACATGATGACTTCGCCTGACTTTGGAAAATCCATCCGGACTATGACACGCGCCTTGACCTTTGTCACTGACAGCTCACACATTACAGCTGTTCCTTCGATTGACCACGGTAACAGTCTGGCGCATACCTTTGGACTGGGAGCTATGGGACTGCACAGCTACTTGGCGCAGCAGTTGATTGATTATGGTTCAGCGGAAGCTGTCGAGTTTACCAGCATCTACTTTATGCTCATGAACTACTGGACCTTGGTTGAGTCTAACAATATCGCTCGCGAGCGTGGCGTGACCTTCCATAACTTTGAAAAATCTGACTATGCCAATGGCACTTACTTTGACAAATACCTGACGGGTGAATTTGTACCTAAGTCTGACCGTGTGAAGGAACTTTTCAAAGATATCTTTATCCCAACCGCTGCTGACTGGGCAGAACTGCGTGACAAGGTCAAAGCGGACGGTCTCTACCACCAAAACCGCCTAGCTGTTGCACCAAATGGCTCTATCAGCTACATCAATGACGTTTCTGCCTCAATTCATCCCATTACCCAGCGGATCGAAGAACGTCAGGAAAAGAAAATCGGTAAGATTTACTATCCTGCTGCCGGTCTGTCAACTGAAACCATTCCTTACTATACTTCTGCCTATGACATGGATATGCGCAAGGTTATCGATGTCTACGCAGCTGCAACTGAGCACGTGGACCAAGGTCTCTCCCTGACTCTCTTCATGCGCAGCGATATTCCTAAAGGCCTCTACGAGTGGAAAAAAGAAAGCAAGCAAACAACCCGTGACCTTTCTATCCTGCGTAACTACGCCTTCAACAAGGGAATCAAGTCCATCTACTACGTCCGCACCTTTACTGATGATGGCGGCGAAGTAGGCGCTAACCAATGTGAAAGCTGTGTGATCTAGCAAGTACCGAATTGCCAAACTAGGTCACTTAGTTCAACCAAATAAGCAATTTTTGAAAACGCCTATCGCAATGTTACTGAAGGAAATCGTTTCCTTCAACGACATAAGCAAGTATTAAAAATTTAAAGCGAGATTATCATGGAAACTTACTATAAAGCTATAAACTGGAATGCCATCGAAGATGTCATCGACAAATCAACTTGGGAAAAGCTGACGGAGCAATTCTGGCTCGATACTCGTATCCCTCTGTCAAATGACCTAGACGACTGGAGAAAGCTTTCAAACAAAGAAAAAGACTTGGTAGGAAAAGTCTTTGGTGGGTTGACCCTTCTTGATACCATGCAATCTGAAACTGGTGTACAGGCTCTTCGCTCAGACATCCGTACACCACATGAGGAAGCTGTCTTCAACAACATCCAATTTATGGAGTCCGTTCACGCCAAGTCTTACTCTTCTATCTTTTCTACGCTTAACACCAAGTCAGAAATTGATGAAATCTTTGCTTGGACCAACACTAACCCCTACCTTCAAAAAAAAGCTGAAATTATCAATGAAATCTACCTCAATGGTAGCCCCCTTGAAAAGAAAGTAGCCAGCGTTTTCCTTGAAACCTTCCTCTTCTACTCTGGTTTCTTTACGCCACTCTACTATCTCGGTAACAACAAACTGGCTAACGTTGCGGAAATCATCAAACTGATCATCCGTGATGAATCTGTTCACGGAACTTATATTGGTTACAAATTCCAACTTGGTTTCAATGAGCTGCCTGAAGAAGAGCAAGAAAAACTCAAAGAATGGATGTACGACCTGCTCTACACCCTCTACGAGAACGAAGAAGGCTATACAGAAAGCCTCTATGACGGTGTTGGTTGGACCGAAGAGGTCAAGACCTTCCTGCGCTACAATGCCAATAAGGCTCTCATGAACCTAGGACAAGATCCACTCTTCCCAGATTCAGCGGACGATGTCAATCCTATCGTCATGAACGGAATCTCAACAGGAACATCTAACCACGACTTCTTCTCTCAAGTCGGAAATGGTTACCTTCTTGGTGAAGTTGAAGCCATGCAAGACGATGACTATAATTACGGTTTATAACATTTTCTAAATTAAAACTATTTAATCATAGAGAAAGCGAACAAGAAATAAATTTGTTCGCTTTTTTATTATGAGTATGCCAAAAATTTCCAAGAATAACAAAATATAGACCGTTTTAAATAAATAGATCTCGCTTGGTAAGACCTTATAGAGCCTATTTTCAGTATGATCAGTTCTAAATCAGGCCTTCCAAAAGCCCTTTCATGAAGTTCTCAGAATTAAACTCACCGATATCATCAATTTTTTCACCGAAACCAATCAACTTGACTGGGATATCCAATTCCTGGCGGATAGCCAAGACGACTCCACCACGGGCCGTTCCGTCTATCTTCGTCAAGACAATGCCGGTGACCGGAGTAATTTTTGAAAATTCCTTGGCCTGAACTAGCGCATTCTGACCAGTTGAAGCATCTAGCGCTAGGAAAGTTTCATGCGGAGCTGCTGGATCGACTCGTTTGATAATCCGACCGATTTTCTCCAGCTCTGCCATGAGATTATCTTTATTTTGCAGACGACCAGCCGTATCAATCATGAGCACATCAATATTTTCAGACTTAGCTCTTTCTAAACCATCAAAAACGACACTGGCAGGATCGCTCTTCTCTGGACCTGTTACAACAGGAACATCCACTCGACGACCCCATTCAGCCAGCTGAGCAACGGCTCCTGCCCGGAAGGTATCTGCTGCCACCAGCATCACTTTTTTACCTTCTTGCGTGTATTTATAGGCCAATTTACCGATTGAGGTCGTCTTCCCTACTCCATTTACACCGACGAAGAGCATGACTGTTAGACCATTTTGAAAATTGATTTTCTCATTGAAACGGCCATCTTTCTCATAAATATCGACCAGTTTTTCAATAATCACTCGACGAAGGGCTTCCGGTTTCTTAGCATTTTCCAGACGAGCTTCATAGCGCAGATCTTCAGTCAGATTGGAGGCAACCTGTACTCCAACATCACTGGTAATCAACAATTCTTCCAACTCTTCAAAGAATTCTTCGTCAACCGAGCGGAAATTTGCAAAAAAAGCATTAAGTCGTGCTCCAAAACCAGTCCGAGTTTTCTTGAGACTACGGTCGTATTTATCCTGGACACTTTCTTCTTGAACGGGGGCAGATGTTGCAGTTTCTGTTTTTTGCGGTTGTGAAGCTTCCTGAGTGACCGTTTCAGACTTTTCTTCAATTTCCTGATTATGAGCCGCTGCTTCGGCAATCCTTTGTTGCACTTCTGCATAGTAGCTTTCCATAACAGAAGGAGTAGGTTTAGGCTTTTCTTCAGTCTCTACTGGTTTTGTATACTCTGCGTCAGTTTGCTCTTGAAGCTGAGCTACACTTTCTTCAGGCTGAGGTGCTGCTTCAGTCAATTCTTTATCCTCTGTAACAGCTTCTGCCTCATCCGTTAGGACTTTAGCCTTGTCTGCAAGCACTTCATTGAGAACCCGATCTTCAGCCAAACGCTCTTCAAGCTCTGAATAAAATTCCTCAGATGACGGAACAGCTTCCTCAGAAAGACCTTCTGGATCTTCGGAAGTTTCCAAAATCGGAATTACTTTCTCTTTCTGAGAGTCAGCACTTTTCTCCTCTGCTTCTGCCAAACTCATAGCTGATGATTCACTCAAAAGGGGTTCTTCAGCGCTCGTTTTACTCTCTTCAAGACTTTCCAGAGCTTCTTTGACAATTTCTTCAATTGCCGGCTCTTCTTTTTTTCGACCAAAAAGGCGATCAAATAATCCCATTGATTAGTCCTCCTTTATTACATATGTTTCAATAGCCCAAGCAACTGCATCTTCATCATTGGTCACAGGAGTCACTACATTAGCCACTTCTTTGACAGTAGGAACTGCATTTTGCATCGCTACTCCCAAGCCAGCCCATTCAATCATAGAACGGTCATTTGCTTCGTCGCCGCAAGTCATGACTTGACTTCTATCAATCCCTAGATGGGCAATCAACTTCTCCAAACCAGTCGCCTTGTGCACATTTTTAGGTGACCATTCCAATAACATTTCCCGTGATTTGAAAATCTCATACTGGTCAAAAAGTTCTGGCGAAATATGAGGAATTGCTGCATCCAGCGGTTCCTGAGCAAAAGCTGTGACGCATTTATTGTAGGTAATCTGGCTAGAAAGGTCTTCAAAAGCAATCGATTCAAAATTCAGAGCTGGATTAAACTTCGCATAGAGCGATACTTGGTCTGATTGAATCTGATAAACCAAGCCACCATCGATCGCATCCAGAGGTAGACCTAATTTCTCAGTCTCTTCAAAAATCCTAGCTACATCATCGTAGGCAAAAACTGTTTTATCCAAAATTTCGCCAGTATTGCGCTGAACCAGACCTCCATTAAAGGTAATGGTGTATTCATCTGCCTGACCATCAGTGCCCAATTCATGCAGGAAAAATTCCATGGCTTTAAGCGGACGGCCTGTGGTCAACACAACTTTGACTCCCTGCTTCTGAGCTGCTTTGAGAGCTGCCAGATTCCCTTCAGAGATCTTTTTGTCAGAAGTCAGAAGAGTCCCGTCTAAGTCCAATGCAATCAATTTAATATCAGCCATTATAAGCCCTCCATGTAAGTCATAACAGATTGGGCCGCATGGTGGCCAATCACTTCCTTAGCGACTGCTAGAATTTCCGGCCGCGCATTTTCTGGTGCAATCGGGTGCCCTACCACCTGCATCATATGTAGGTCATTGAGATTATCACCAAAAGCCATGACCTGATCCATCTCTAGGCCTAGCTTCTTAGCCAACTCGACAAGAGCAACTCCCTTATCCACATAGTCCAGCACGATATCAATCGACTTATAGCCTGTTGTCATAGCCTTAACGCCAGCGACATTTTCATTGACCCAAGCTTCGCCATCGGCTACCGTTTCTTCACTGAAATTAGTCGTAAGTTTGAAAATCTCATCAGTAATCTCACTAAAATCCGCAACTTTTTGGATATTTTCATTGTAATGCATACTGAAAGACAGATAAGCCGGCTCCACTGTGTCTAAGACATAACAGCCCTTTTTCCCCGTCAGGAGCAACTCATTGATATTGACAAAAGGCGACTCCTTAAGCTTGTCAAATACCTTTAGATAAAATTCCCGTGGCATGGTTGCCTCGTATAGGTCTTCTCCCTGAAATTCTACCAGACTGCCATTTTCTGCGATAAAAATCATGTCACCTCGGACTTCATCAAAAAGCTTTTCAAGTGAGAGGAGGCCGCGACCACTGGCAACAGCAAAGTAAATATCCTTTTCTCTAAACCGGAGTAGCAAGTTCTTGAGCCGCTCCATGTCAAATTGGCCCTTGTCATCTAAAAAAGTCCCATCCATATCTGTTGCTACTAATTTTATGCTCATATTACAAACTTTCTAAATCTTTTAACTTGACCGATACAATCTTGGAAACTCCTGATTCCTGCATAGTCACTCCATAGATAGAGTCCGCTGCAGACATGGTTCCCTTGCGGTGGGTCACAACGATAAACTGGCTCTCTTTGTCAAAACGATTGAGATAATCTCCAAAACGCTTAACATTGGCCTCATCCAGAGCTGCCTCAACTTCATCCAAGATAACGAAAGGAATAGTCTTGACTCGGATGATGGAGAAAAGAAGGGCCAAGGCTGATAGGGCTTTTTCCCCACCACTCATGAGATTGAGAGATTGGATTTTCTTGCCTGGAGGCTGAACTGAAATCTCTACCCCAGCTGTCAGCAGGTCTCCTTCTGTCAAGATGAGGTCCGCTGAACCGCCGCCAAACATCTGGCTAAAGGTCAGCTTGAAGCTTTCACGAATGGCTTCAAAGGTTGTTTGGAAACGCTCCTTGACTTCGTCATTCATCTCTTCAATGGTTTCCAAGAGGAGATTTTTAGCCGAGAGGACATCGTCCCGCTGACTATTAAGGAAATTCAGTCGGTTGCTGACTTCTTCAAATTGTTCTACTGCTTCCAGATTGACCGGTCCCAAAGCACGAATAGCCTTTTCTAAGTCTTTGACTTGGGCTTCTGCAGCTGCAAGATTTTCCAAAGAGCGTGCTCTTTGATCAGCCTCTTCAAAGCTGATTTGGTAATTATCCGTCAGATTGGTCAGCAGACGACGCAAGGCATCTGAAAATTTCTCTTTTTCTGCCTCTGCCTTGGCCTGACGACGAATCAGACTTTCGTTTTGCTGACGGGCTTGGTCTAAATGTCCCAGAATATCCTCGGACTGGCCCTCTAAGTCGTCCAGCTCAAATTTGAGTCGGATGAGACTCTGATCCAAGTCTGTCTTTTTCTCTTGAGCAGTTTTGAGCTGTTCTTCCAAGACAGAAATATCCACCTTCTGGCTGACTGCTTCTTCCTTTTGCTCTATCAAAAGCTGCAAAGTAGCAACTTCCTTGTCCAAGGCAGCCTTCTCCTCTAGCAAACGTGACAAATCATTCTTCTCAAAGCGCTGGCTAGAAGTCTGCTCCGTGCTCTTCAATTTCAGTTCAGACAAGTTAGCCGATAGCTGATCGAAACGATCCTGAACAGCGTTTTTATTTGACTTGACTTGCTCGATTTCAGCAGTAATGGCTGTTTTTGCTGCCTCGATAGCCGACAGCCGCTCTTCCATTTTTTTCTTTTCAGCTAGGTCTGCTGCTTCAGTCTGGCTAGCCAAATCTTGTTCCTGCAGTTGCTCCAGCTGACTGAGTTCTGCAACCCGCTCTGCAATCTGTTCGTAGGCCAACTTGACCCTTTGCTCCGTCAAGCGAGCTTGCTCACCCTCAGACTTGATGGCTTCCAAGGCTTGCTTGGCCTCTGATAGCTGAGACTGCAAACTTTCGACTTGCTGCTCCTGAACTTTCAGCTTCTGGGACTGCTGCTCCATTTCTCCAAGCAGGCTGTCCAGTTCAGGCTTGATAAAGATTGTGTTATTATTGCGATTAGCTCCTCCAGCATAAGAACCGCCTGTGCGCAGTTCCGTACCGTCCAGCGTTACGATTCTTACTTGGTAACGTACCTGACGGGCAGCTGCACGCGCATGCTCAATTGTATCAAAGATTGCGGTTGTTCCCAGCAGATTTTGGAAAATATTGTCCAAACCTGGCTCATAGGTCACCAGCTCCGAAGCTATACCTAGGAAGCCCGGACTGGCCTCAATTCGAGATTGATTTTGTTCAGGGAGTTGACGAGTCTTGATGGTCGTTAGAGGTAGGAAGGTAGCCCGACCAGCTCGATTTTTCTTAAGAAAATCAATGGCTCTGGTCGCTGCTCCCTCGTCCTCAACGATGATATGCTGGCTGCTTGCCCCCAGCGCAATTTCCAAAGCGGTCTGGTAATGAGGATCGAAGCTCAATTTCTCGCTGACTGCCCCGACAATACCACCCAGACGATCAGCCTCCTGCAGAACGCTTTTTACACCTGCATAAAAATTACTATGATTTTTAAGGATAGCTTCTAAACTGGCTGTACGGGCTTTTTTATTTTTCAAATCATCCAGCAGGGCAAACATGCTGGTCTGCTCAGTTTGGTAAGCAATCGTCAAATTCTCAACCTGCCCCTGCTGCTCCTGATACTGATCTAGCAAGGCTCTGAGAGCAGCCTGTGCCTCTTCCAATTCCGCCTGTCGAGCCGCTTCTTCTTCCCTACCAGCTTTTAAATCAGCCTGTAGTTTGCTAAACTCAGCCTGTTTGCTGGCAGCTTGGCTACGCTCATTCTCCAAACGATTTTCTAGCGAGGTCAAGTCGTTGGACAAATCCGCTTCTTCTTGCATAAGCTTGACGTAACGATCCCGCAAATTTTCAATCAGCTGGTCTGGGTCATCTGAAAAGTCCGCTAATTCTGCTTCCAACTGGCTCATGGCCTCTTGATTTTCAGTCAACTGGACCGCTAAAGCAGCTAGATGAGCTTCCTTGGAAGAAATATCAGCTGTCAGCTGCTGGCTCTTTTCTCTCAACCCAGCCAAACGTTCTTCATTTTCCAAACGGCTGCTGGCTGCCTGACTAGACTCCAACTTAGCTAGGTCTATCTGGCGTTCCAAATCACTGATTAAACGAGTCAGCTCCAAAAGACTGGCCTGATCGTCAGACAGTTTTTGATTCACTTCCTGCCGTTTGACCTTAATCTCTTGGTTTTCACGCTCCAATTCATCCCGTTTCGTATAATAGGCTGCCAGCTCCTGCTTGATGCTCTCCAAATCAGCCTCTGCTGCCGTCAAATCAGCTTTATTAGACTTAATTTGAGCCACCAAGACATCCAGATAGAGCTCTTGACGCTCTTGATCCAGTTCTAAAAAGCGCTTGGCCGTCTCAGCCTGCTTTTCCAGTGGTTTGACTTGACTATCCAACTCGTAGATAATATCTTCCAAGCGATCTAGATTGTCTTGAGTCTGTGCTAGCTTGCTTTCTGTTTCCTTGCGACGGGTCTTATATTTGAGCACTCCAGCCGCTTCTTCAAAAATTGCCCGGCGTTCCTCCGGTTTGCTGTTAAAGATTTCCTCTACCTTCCCTTGGGAAATGATGGAGAAGGAATCTCGTCCTAACCCTGTATCCATGAAAAGGTCATGGACATCGCGCAGACGGACCTTTTTACCGTCAATCTTGTACTCGCTATCGCCACTGCGATAGATATGGCGCTCGACGCGGATTTCCTTGCCAGCCTGCTTGATAAACTGGTCCTGATTATCCAAAACCACAACGACCGAAGCATAGTTGAGGGGCTTGCGATTCTCCGTCCCTGCAAAGATGACATCGGGCATCTTACCGCCCCGCAGACTCTTGACGCTCGACTCACCCAGAGCCCAGCGCAGGCTCTCCGTAATGTTGGACTTGCCTGAGCCATTGGGACCAACAACTGCAGTCACCCCTTGGTCAAAAACCACCTTAGTCTTATCTGCAAATGACTTGAAGCCCTGAATTTCAATTTCCTTTAAAAACATTAGTGACTTTCCTTTTCAAATGCATCCTTGGCAGCTTCCTGCTCAGCCAGTTTCTTAGAACGGCCTTGTCCCTGACCTGCTTTCTGACCATTGATCAACACAGCCACAGCAAAGTTCTTAGCATGGGCTGGCCCTGTCTCATCTGTAACCTGATAGACAATCTCCACATCGCCATTAACCTGCAGGAGTTCCTGCAGCTTGGTCTTATAGTCTGTCACCTGCTCAAAGTCACCCGCTTCCACCTTGGGAATCATGACTTGATAAATAAAGTCCTTGACAGTCTCCACATCCTTATCCAAAAGGAGGGCACCCAAAAAGGCCTCAAATAAGTCACCCAGAATGGTATCCCGATTACGACCTCCTGACTTTTCTTCACCGCGACCCAGCTTGATGAAATGATCAAACTGACAGTCCCGTGCAAAGCCAGCCAAACTCTCCTCCCGAACAATCATGGAGCGTAGTTTTGACAAATCTCCTTCTGGTTTTTTGGGATATTTTTTATATAAATACTCAGAAATAATCAGCTGCAGAACAGCGTCTCCTAAAAATTCCAGGCGTTCATTGTGTGAAATTTTTAAGAGGCGGTGCTCATTGGCATAGCTGGTGTGAGTAAAAGCGGTCTCTAGCAGACTGCTGTCTTCAAACACCAGTCCAAACTGCTCCAGCAGTGCATCTTTTAAATGTTCCATAGTTTCTTTTTCATGCTAAGCCAAGGCAGAGCATGAGTCCAATCCGTCCTTTCTAAAATGATGTCCTTTGTGAACTATCTACCATTATACCAAAAAACAAGTGCCAACGCACTTGTTTACTTGTCTTCTTAGCGTAATTCCCAGCCTATTCCTTATCTGGGATGACCTTGAAAAGGTAATAAGTAATAAAGATTGTCAGGGCGAATAAGAAAATTTTTACCCAAATAATAGGCGCGAAAGTAATGGAAATTCCCATCAAGATATAGATGGACACGATAATCTTTTTCTTGCGCTCTTTGGCAATCGAACCCGTCTCCCGAAAATCTGCGACATAGATTTGATACATCTTGGTGTGATAAAGCCAATTTTCAATCCGCTTGGAGCTACGCGAAAAGCAAGCAATAGACAAAAGCAAAAATGGGGTCGTCGGTAGGACAGGCAAAAACATTCCCAAGACTCCTAAGGCCAAAGATAGACAGGCAATCACAAAATAAATCAGGCGCATTTGGTTTCCTCACATACATTTTCATAGTCGTTCTTCATTTCTATTCTTTAGCTTCCTTTCTAGGATAAAAAAACAGGCTAAAAAACATAGAACTAGTTTCCCATAAAAAGCAATCCTTGTCAATCCTAAAAAAGTTGGAACACACGGTTCCAACTTTCTGAGCGACTGATGATTAGATATTTACCAAAGGCGTTGCAGTATCAGGAGAAGTATCGAAGACCTGGAAATCATGACCTACTGGCAAATCAGCTTGAGCCAGTTGATTGACCATGGTCATATGAGCCAGCTCCTTAATATTATTTTCCTTACTCAAATGCCCCAGATAAATACGCTTGGTGCGATTACCAAGTGTACGAATCATGGTCTCTGCACCGTCTTCGTTGGATAAGTGCCCCAGATCAGACAGGATCCGCTGTTTCAGACTCCACGGATAAGCACCGCTTCGGAGAATCTCGATATCATGGTTGCTCTCAATCAAATAAGCATCCGCATTCTCAATCACTCCAGCCATGCGGTCGCTAACATAGCCTGTATCTGTCAGCATGACAAAGCTCTTGTCATCCTTCATAAAGCGGTAAAATTGCGGACAGGCCGCATCATGGCTGACTCCAAAGCTCTCCACATCCAAGTCGCCAAAAGTCTTGGTTTTACCTAGCTCAAAGATATGCTTTTGGCTAACATCCAGCTTGCCCAAATCCTTTTCCATAGCCTGCCAGGTTGCTTCGTTTGCATAGATATCCAAGTTATATTTACGCGCTAAAACTCCCACGCCATGGATGTGATCCTTATGCTCATGGGTGACTAAAATGGCATCTAAATCTTCCGGCTTGCGGTCAATTTCACTCAAAAGGCTCGTAATTTTTTTTCCTGATAAACCAGCATCAACAAGCAGGCGTTTTTGGTCTGTTTCCAGATAAAAGCAATTACCGCTTGAACCCGATGCCAGAATACTATATTGAAATCCCTTAGTCATGTTCACTTTCTACATTTTCTTCATTTTCCCAGTCATCCAAACGGACAGCATCATTATCATAAGGAAGGACGATGGTAAAGGTAGATCCCTTGCCGTACTCGCTCTTGGCCCAGATAAAGCCATGATGCTGCTTGATAATTTCTTTGGCAATGGACAAGCCTAAACCAGTCCCTCCCTGAGCTCGGCTGCGAGCCTTATCCACTCGATAGAAACGGTCAAAAATCTTCGGCAGATCCTGCTTGGGAATCCCCAGACCTTCATCTGAAATCGAGAGAATCAGCTGTACATCTGTTGTTTTCACAGATACGGTAATGGTGCCGCCATCAGGTGAGTATTTGATAGCATTGTTCATGATATTATCAATGACCTGAGTCATCTTGTCCGTATCAATCTCCACCCAAATTGGTGTAATCGGATAATCCCTGATAATCTCATATTTTTTGGTCTCGTCCTGATTTTTAATCTTATCAAATCGATTCAGGATAAAGGTGATAAAGGCTGTAAAATTGGTCAACTCCACTTCCAGATGACTGGTATCATTATCAATCCGCGACAGGCTGAGCAAATCCGTCACCATCCGCATCATCCGGTTAGTCTCAGTCAGTGAGACCTTGACAAAGTCCGGCGCAATTGGCTCTGACAGAGCCCCATCGTCCAAGGCTTCCAGATAAGATTTCACACTGGTCAAGGGCGTCCGCAACTCATGGCTAACATTGGAAACAAAAAGCCGGCGCTCCCGCTCTTCCTTATCCTGCTCGGTCGTATCATGCAGGACCGCCACCAAACCTGATATAAAGCCAGATTCCCGTCTAATCAAGGCAAAACGAACCCGTAGGCGCAAATATTCCCCATTCTCATCTTGAGAATCAATAATCAATTCAGGAACATTGGTAATCAAGTCCCGAAGACTATATTCATCTGAAATTGAAAGCAGATCCAAAATATTCATATTTTGGACTTCACTTCTTTTGACCCCCAACTGCTTAGTCGCCATATCATTAATGGTAATAATCTGCCCCCGGCGGTTGGTGGCAAGCACCCCGTCTGTCATGTAGGACAAAATACTAGACAGACGCTTGGTTTCCTGCTCAAGATTTTCATGTGTCAAGCGGATAACTTCTGACAAATCATTGATACTATTGGTCATATCTGTAATTTCCGGACTTCCTTGCATGTCTAGCACTTCTGAATAGTCACCAGAAATCAAATCTTTAATTTTCTGATTAAGCTGCAGAAGCTTTTGGTTGTCACGGCGATTTTCCAACAAAAGCAGGGCCACGACCACAATGAAGCCGATAATAATGATAGCAAAGACGAAATCCGCAGAGATTACAAATTGTTTAATTTCTTCAATCATTATTTCTCATATAGTAGCCAACACCGCGGCGAGTCAAGATATACTCAGGCCGGCTTGGCGTATCTTCAATCTTTTCACGCAGGCGACGAATGGTCACATCCACTGTACGGACATCACCAAAATAATCATAGCCCCAGACAGTTTCAAGTAAATGCTCACGCGTCATCACTTGACCAATATGCGTTGCTAAGTGATGCAGCAGTTCGAACTCCCGATGTGTCAGCTCCAGCTCTTTTCCATGCTTCTTAGCCACAAATGCATTAGGTAAAATTTGCAAGTCCCCAATATTTAATTCATTTGGTCCACTATCTTCTGCTTGACTCTCAATGATTAAATCTGCACGGCGAAGAAGGGCCTTAACCCGCGCCTGTAATTCACGATTTGAAAATGGCTTGGTTACATAATCATCTGCACCGATTTCAAGACCAATAACCTTGTCAAACTCACTGTCCTTGGCAGACAGCACAATAATCGGGACATTGCTAGTCTTACGAATGGTCCGAGCAACCTCAAGCCCATCAACTTCTGGCAACATCAGATCCAGAATCAAAATGTCTGGCTGCTCCGCTTCAAACATTTCTAACGCTTCCTTACCATCAAAAGCTGTCAGAACTTCATAACCTTCTTTGGTCATATTAAATTTTATAATATCTGAGATTGGCTTCTCATCATCAACAACTAATATTTTTTTCATTTATTCACCACAAAATTTTGAGAGGAAACGAGCCATCCTAACAAAAAACTAGAAGCTCATTTCATTAATTTATCTTCTATTGCAAATAGCATCCTATGGATCATTTTAATCGATTCGACATAAAATCACTACAATCATACCACATATTATACCAAACTTTCTTAAAAATGGCTAATTCAAGGGTCAAACCGTATGTGGTAGAATTTTTTAGAATAGGCAATTCTGTATGAAAAAGGAGAACTTGTCACCGAGTTGTAATCAAAAAGACTGAACAATTTCTTGCTCAGCCCTTGACATAGATACGTTTATCCTGTATCATAAATTAGAGACTGAGTAAGAAGTGCGAGTTCTTACTCGGTAAGGCGGAAGGTGTTAGCGCACCTTTCGTCTTTTTTTATTCGATTAAGTTAGTTAAATTATAACACACACCAACACACAACGCAAGTATTTTATATAAAAAACAGCACAAAAAGACCTTTATCACAAAGGTTATTGTTATATAACTTTATATCTATCTTTTTATCTATATATTACGATATTTGCCATATCTGAGGCGACCAACTGATTGAACATCATAGCTCTTATTATTCTTATTCTGTTCTTGTTTGATTTTTCCAGCACTAAAAGACTCTAGATCGATATACTGCTGATAATCCTCACGCCAGGAACCAAAAAAGAGTTCTCTTAACTCGCCTTCATAAGCCATGACAATCATTTGACTCATCGTCTCAGCCCCCTGTATCGTCCAATACATGCCTCGCTTCTTCATACGGTAAGTAATCTTACGATGCTGTGACTCCATCACACCAATCCCTGCATGACTGAATCCTCTCAATTCTGCTGGTTTAGTGTATTGAAAGTTGTTAAGCAGCTTTCTTTTGAAGCTTTCAAAGACTGCCAGTTCTTCTTCATTCAAAACCAATGCTTCTGTTGTATCTAAAACTATTCGTAGTTTTCCTTTATCGTGCTGCTTAATTGCTTGAAAAGCACTATCCAGGAGCTCCTCTGAGTAAAGTTTGAAAAAGGACTTTAGCTTCTGGTCAACATGATATTTATCCCAAAAGTGCTCATGTCGTTTCACTTTAAGAGCTTTCGCAATCTCTTTGAAAACATAAGGGGTGTAGCCATGGCCACCATCTGAATTGGTAATCAATAATGTATCTTCGTCTATTTCAAAATGATTATAAAGATAGTCCAATACTTTGTCACGAGTCAGACGATTGTCTAAGGAAATAAATTCTTTTTTGTCCTGTAACTCAAAACGATTACCCCCTACTTTTTGACTACCTGTATGTACCACAAAATGAGACAAATCAACGTTTCGATTATCTAATTCTTCTCCTCGAGCTTTGACCATCACTCCATCTCCTTCAATATAAATCACATTGACATGCTTTTTATCAACAGGAAACCCTTCCTCAAAAAAACGATAGGCTTCCCGCTCTTTGAGTAAATGATGACAAAGTTTAACCGCTTTAACAACGGTAGGCTTTGTAATCACAATGTGATAGACCATCTGAACAGCTTTAATGACCTTATCATAAGGCATCATCGTAGAAAGATAAGCAATTTGGTACATGAATTCCCAGGAGAACCGGACATTCTTTTTTAACCCTAGTTCCTCGTCTACGGGGACTACCCACTGATTTCCTTTTTTCCATCGACGACGGCGAAAAGTAAACTCTCCAAATGTAAAAGCTACCGTACGCTCCATAGAATGGATGCAGGTATAGCCTCTGGCCTTCATAATCGGAACCATCTGATCATCATACTTAGAGACAAACTCATAGAAATTTGTCGCATTTTGTGCAATTAGTTGTTCTTTTAACTCTCGTTCTTCAAAGATTGTCATTGCCTCTCTCCTCTAAATTAGAATAACGAGAACTATTTTAAAGATTCATTAATCGCTTTTCAAATTTCTTTTGATTTTGGCACCAAAAAAATGGCCAATAATCTCCTTAAATACAATAAGAGAACGGTTCAAAATTAAAAAGCTAGAGTTCCGCCATTGGGAATCTCTAGCTTTTTTGTGACTGAGAACTATTTTGTCTCAGGTTCTTTCATATTATTTATTTTCCTGCTTTTTTCGTTCAATGGAGGTACGGATACTCTCCGCAAAAGCAAAACAAATGGGCCATGAAACAAGTCCCCAAAAGCCCCAGACAATCAGGTCTGCGATAAAGGAAAAGCCACCTGAAAAATGAGCCCCTAGTGCAATGATTAAAATCGGTAATACTAAAACAGGAACAAATTTCAAAGCCAATAGTCCAATGACTAACAAGAAAAACATGCTTAGCCCAATAGATTGATAAAAAATATACAGCGCTATTGCCACAATCAACCACCAGAACGTCTGAACCAGTTTTTTAATGGAAACAAAAATAATCATAGCTTTACTCCTTGATATATGGAACCAATTTATCGGTTAAATAGATACGATTAGGCTGGTTATTACCTGATTTCACTTCTTCTATCAATCCATATTGAGCTAACTTTTTCTTCAGGGAAATAACGGTTGTCTTACCCTGGTTGAGCAGTTCACATAAGTCTTCAACCCTAAAGTGAACATAGGTAGCCCCATTGTCATCATAGCCTTTTTGAATAAAATCTAACGGTTCTCTTAAACGATCTAACAAAAAAGAATAGACCAAAATCTCTTTATAATTCAATCCCTTAAAGTCATCATGCTCAAATAGGACTTTAGGAATATAAATTTGTTCAGAATCTGCATCTATCAATGATGGGTCTAAATCGGATAACGTTGATAAATAAGCCATGGTCGCACTCCTTATTTTTCTTTACTCTTCAGTTTTCGCTGCATCTTTTCCCATTCCTGAAGGATCAATCTCTCCAAATAATCTGAGGCAGATTTAGCTCTATGATAAGCCACCAAATCTTCTAACTTATCATAACGGACATCATAATGCAGCGAGAAGGGGAAGCGACCCTTTTTATTGTAGCTATCAGGTGACTTTTGAGCTGCTTCTTTACGTCGTATTGGGGTTCGTCTTTTAGGCGACTCCTTGTCAAAGGTTTCTTTTAGTTGGGCAAAGCGATTCTCTGTCATTAGGCTGTCTCTCCTTCCAGTACTGTTAAGATATTTTGATAGACAGTTTCTATATTATCATAAAACTTCTGATGATTTTCCTTTTGTTTGGTTGTCATAGATTCACGTTGCTCAAAGACACTTTGGTTAATCACCAAACTCTTAGCCACCAGTTCTTTCTTCTGAATGGAACCTAGGTAGGCTTCATCTTCCTGAACAACATCCAAAAACTGCTTACAGGTTTCTGTCACGTTGTTACCGTAATACTCAATTTTATTGCCAATAAGATAAGCTTCAGCTTTCACATAGCTTTTCTTTGTGATAACCTCAACTGCTTCACTCTTAATATAGTCCACAAACTTTTTAAGAGCTAACCAGGCACGAAAACCATTTGTAGAAGCATCCGTTACACCCAGGACAATATCTGAAACGGCTATAAAGTTAGCTGTCACTAAACTTTCATCATTGTGCGTATCAATCAAGATAATGTCGAACTGTTCGGCTAATTCATCATAATGCTCACTGAACCACATAAAGAGCTGAAGATATTTATTATTTCGACTGTTGAGGTCTAATTCTTCATCAGTTAGCCGTTCGTCCCCACGAATTAAACTAAGATTATCGTTGATACGACAAATTTCATACTCACCTGTTGTAAAAATATCATAGATAGTTTTGTCACTCGTCACATCAAAGGAATGCGTTAAATTACATTCTCTAGCCCCATCAATTAACAAGACACGTTTCCCCATAACTCTAGACAGCCAATCTGCTTCATTATAGGTTTGGCTACTTTTTCCGCCACCACCCTTATCCAAGTTTGTTGTTTGAATCTTCATAAGGCTCCCTCAATCATTATTTATTAGATAAATAGTTATATAACTTTTTATATCTTTATTCTATCTCAAATAATGATATTTGTCAATAAAAAATACACAAATTGTTATATAACTTTTTGTGCATTTCTTCTTGTTAACTATCCAAAAGTGCCACCGATATTACCGCCAACATAATTTTTCAGCTGGATTTGATGGACTGTTGTATTGAAGTTTCCGACAAAATAACAATTATCCTCTCCGTCTTTCGTCAAGACAATCAAAAACTGAACAACGTCATCATTGTCTGATCTTGTCACCTCTAGTTTAGAAGATTGATAACTGTACTGATTCACTAGAATGGCCATCGCCAATGTTTGAATCATCCCGTCTTGACTCATGGATAAATGATTCTCGAACGTCCCTTTGACCTCTGTCAGATGGTTAGCTTGATGAATGGCTTTGATGGCCTCCTCAAATGCTTTTGCTACTTGTTGCTTCTGCTCCTCACTGCTTTCTGTATAGGGATGTTCTAACTTTAATTTAGCTGTTCGATAGTTCTTCTCGTCAGCCGTCTCTGGCTCAGCTACTGAAGAAGGTTTAGACTCTGAAGGTCTTGTGTGTTCCGTCTGAGAATTTTCAGGTTTGTTGCTGGTGAAATTTCTGTAAACAGCTATTCCTGAAAAAAGAAGTAATAAGCTAATCACCATTACAAAAATCATATTTTCTTTTATCCATTCTTTCATTGATCTATCCTTTTTATTTTCCGAGTTTAGGGGCTTTACCGTCTGGATAAGCAAAGGTCGTGATTTCTGCCCTTTGCTGTTCTGGGCTCCAGATACGATAGTTCCAGGTATATGGTTTTTTAAAGGAATCCCAGCCACTTAGGGGTGTGTTCTGCTCTACTATCAAAATTGAGCCATTTTCAAAGACATGACAGACAATCCCTGTATGGCCATAGCCACCGCCGCCATTCTGAGTCGAGAAGATAGCGCCTTTCTTAGGTGTCGTTTTAACGACATTTCCAAAGATATTAGCCCAAGCAGCTGCTTGATCTTTCCCGTTTCCACTAACGGATCCTGAATGCCCCCAGAGGTGATTTCCAAGACTAATGGTTAGGTTTACACATTGCCCATCAAGCCCTGGTCCATTACCTGTGACATACCAACCTGTAGAACCAGCATACTCCATACCAAGCGTTTTTGGATCGATAATATATTGCTTCAAGCTGTCTGGAAGATTATCAGGACTATAGCCCCATGCAGTCGCATCAGATGGAACTTGACCTGTTCCATCAGTAGCACCATTTGAAGATGAATTGCTACAATCCTTACTCTTACTACTGGTAAAAGTATCAGATGGACCACTATCTCCAGGTGAAGATGTGGCGCCCTGATAGGGCTTTTCTCCATGAGCACTAATAGCTTCTTTATCCAACCACTCATACTTTTTCCCAAGCGTATTGTACATATCAACCAACTTGGTTTTATAGCTGCTGTCAGTTGCCCAGCCACCGTCCGCAATGGCAGAAAGAGTTGCGATACCATCAGTGTTATTGATGGCTTTTGTATAGAGGGTTTGGTGAGCCATGAACTCAGCTTTCCCCACAATCCCTGCATCATAACTAGCAAACCAGGTATAAGCACCACCGGTCCCATCTCCGACATTAGCTCCTGGTTTGGTTCCAGATAAGTCGATACTATTTTCTCCATAGGTCGCAATTGTGACTGGAAAGTTACTCTTACTGGAGGTTTTAACGCCTCCCATGTTGTGTGCTTGCCAAAACGATGTGCCATTAGGATTGGAGAAGTTAAACCCATTTTCAATCATGGTCTGCGTGATGGACGCAGATGGCAAGAAGCCACCTGCTTTCCAGGAAAGAATATAGGCTTCTTTGTGTTCCTTTACAAAGGAATCAATAGAACCATCACCTGAAGAAATAGAGGAATTGGTAGAAGCTGAAGTTGAGATCTCTGTCGTACAATTTGTCTGTGTGCCACTAACGGCTCCTAAAATACCTGCTAGGATGGTAACTCCCACACTAATCAGAAAGACAACAGAGACTAGTGGAAGCAGTATTTTCAAGAAAACGACTTTTTTCACATCATCCCTCTTTCTACCATAAGCCTAAAATCGTCTTTATAATGGCATAGAAGATTAAGAAAACAATAAAGCCAATTCCTACCTTCTTCAGACTTTTTAGGAACTCTTGATCGCGTGCTTTTTGAGCAGCCAACCGTTTTGGATCCGATTCTCCTTCAGAAGCAAAATAATCCCGTTCTGCTTTCATTTTAGCCTTCGTAACCAACACATATTCATCAAACGCTTGTTTTTTCCGACCGAAATAGCCGAGTTGATTGTTCTTTTGCGACATAAAACTTTCCTTTCCTTCTACTGGATACCACCATAGCGTTGTACTTCTGGAGTTAATAATTGCTGGTTAAAGACTAAATTCCCAACTCCTGCAATATTCATAAATAACTGACCCTTAATTAAGCGTGGTAAGGTCTCAAGTTCAGATTGATTCATCGAACCTGCTAGGGCATTGGCAAGCAAAGGAATGCTTGTTTCGTCTGTCTGCGCAAACACACGGTATTGCATGAGTCCAAAGATACGCTGCACAGATGTGACGTAAGGGTCTTTATGATTTCCTGCGCCAGCTTCAAATAGGATTCCTCTAAGGGAGTTAACAGATAACACAACCCCTGCAAAATTTTCTCCCATGGAATCAATCATATCTGCTAGTAATTCCACACTGCTTTCATACTTGGGATTGATAAGAGTTTGCGCTTCACTAATGTTCACAATGTAATGTTCCATATCCATCTCTGTTAGATTGGGGGTTGATTTTAGTAGTTGTTTACAGCGTTTGCCGTTGTTTACAATATCAGCTGAGACCAAGGAGAGGACTGAAAAGATTTGAGCATTAAGCAAATGTGGTGTCCCTTTTAGACCTGAAAAGTCAAAGGTTACCACTTGTTCAGAAGAAATATCCTGGAACTCTGTAGTCCCTTCAAACATTTCTTCGTTTGTTGTTAACAGTTCATTGAATGTTTTGTAAATACGGTTAACGGATTTGATCTCAATCTCATCAGGATTACTTTGCATCATGAGACTACGTTTATAGTCATCCGCAAACAAAATAAAGTCTGATAAAATGGGATACTCTTCATTGACTAAATCAGTAGCTTTCAACTTCTCTGGATTGAGTTTAGGGTTGCGTGCCCATAAGCCTTCCTCAATGTAGAATTCATTTAGCATATCACCAAAGGTCGTTAAGTCATCGCCAGTCGCTTCACTATTCAGTAGTTTGAAGATACTCTTGAGTTTCTGAATATGCAGGTTGTAAGATTTTTTCTTATCTATAGCCGTTCCTTCTTCATTCGTTACAGTTGGAAAAACTTGAAACATATTAATGCGATTGGCTTCTCCCGATAAGTCTAAAATGAGACCGTGCTGTTGTCTGGTTTGATCAAGAAATGTCCCGTTAGCGTCGAAGTTACGAATGTAGTTCCCTTTTGCATAGAGTCCGTCTGTATGTTTTAAAAGAAAGGAGCGTTGACCCATTTTGGGATTGCCTGAGAGAATCATAAAGGAACGCGTCCTGCGTTCATCTCGTTCTAAGAAGTTGAAATTGACGGCCCCTTTCGTCGGGGTCCAGCCCAAATAGACTCCTCGCTGGTCTTCTAGCTTGGTATGATTAAAGAAATAGCCACCTGCTAGGTCATGCGCTCTAATGGGAATCCCACGTCTGTGATTAGGTAAATCAATTTGATATTGTGCTGGAATAAAGGGTGCATGATACTCAAAGTCCAATTCTCCTGAGAGAATGGTTGACTTGAAGTTTGACGTCTTATCTTTAATATCCTCCACCTTCTTGAAAAGCGCTTCTTTCGTTGAGGCTGAAGAATAGTTGCGCACATACATCCCCAACATGGCGATGTTCTTCTTTTTAATATCTCGATCTAACTGAGTAAGATCCTTGATTTCATCTAATTCTTGCTGATTATCAACGATTTTACTGTTACTTGTAATACGCGTCGATTTTTCTTCTATGGAATCCTTAATCTCTTGCTTCAGCTCTTTGTTGTTGGCTCGATAAAGCGATAAGAACGAACGAGTTCCAGGAATTAACATAAGATCTGATAGCCAAAAACGATCTAAATCTTCTGATGGATACTCGTAAAAATGAAGGGCAGTATGATATCCGTCTCCACTCATCCAAGAGCGGTCATCTTTCTTGAAATCAATATTCCCCTGTGGTTGAATCCGACTGAGAAAAGCGAGGTCATACCCTTGTGCTTTTAGCTGCCGCTGTCTGCGTTTTGATAATTCTGGCATACTCTTCTCCTTACACTTTTTCGTTCATATTGTTAAATTGCTTTATGATTTGTTCCTTCTTGATTCGGGTAATTTCTTGAGGAACAAAATCATTATTGCCATAAGACTTAGCTTTGCGAACCAAGTCATCTAACTCGCTCGTCGTTGGGGCAAAGAGCCACAGAATAAATTCTGTGTTATAGATTTCCTGTTGAATACTCTCTTCCACCTGAAGCTCATTTATGAGAATCATCTCACGATCATGCAACTGCAAGTAGCGACGTGAGTCAGGTAATAGCTTTGCCTTTTCTTGACGCACCAAACTCAAATGATGGCGGAGGTCCATCATTTGTGTATCTGTATTGGTTGGTAGGGTCGTTGTTTCAATCTGAATATCTGTATTGAAGTCCGTTAACCATTTTTCAAAATTATCAATAGTCCGTCTGATTTCATTGTAAGAGAGCGACCCTAAGTCCTTTCCTGGAATCTCCATCAGCTGAAGATAACCATAATCGACTAACTGGATGTATGCTTGACGATTATCAATAATGGATTTCACATCCAGCAATTCCACACAGGAATGGAGGTCAAAATATTCCTGGTTGCCTTTCTTATTCTCTTGTTTTCGACCTAATGGTCGCTTCGCATTAGGCCTCATTTGCGTTTGTTTAATAGCCATTAATGGTTCTCCTTTCTATGATAATTCAGGCTGACATAGCGCTTGCGGCGTCTTCTAAAAAAGAGGAACATACTATTCCAATTCTTCTTTCCACCATTTGTCGGTAAAACTAGATACAGACACATCAACGGTGTTAGAATCACAAAAGCAAGTAATTGCGGCCACTGGCTCGTTGGAAAAATCTTCGTTCCAATAGACACGGCTGCCACAGCTGATCCGCCTACAAAAACAATATCAGCCATCACTAACCCTATAATTTTGACTTTGGCATAAATGTCCCGTGGGACACCATATTTCTCATCCATCTAATCAACTCCTTTTCATTGATACTTCCATCATAAGAGATAATGAAATTCTTTGCATTAAGGGGACAAATCAATTCTAGCTAATGTTTAAGATGTTGATGTTACATAAGAAGTTATATATCTTTGTATATAAAAAAGAAGCCTCAAGATGAACTTGAAACTCCTTTTTGTTAACATGAAACATACAATGTTAATAGTTTGCCTTTTTTTGAAAAAAACGTAAACACCAATAACTACCTATCACACTTGAGATTTTTTACCATATTGAAAAATACATCTTCTGACAAAATAGTGATCTCTTGTCCTTCCGCTATTCGAGCGAGAACTGCCTCATACTTCTTAGAACGCTTATCCGGTTCAAAGAGATTTAACTGCTTATGACCTGCCAGTAGAATCTCCGTTTGACTAGAAACATAGCCTTGGACAACAGCTCCTTGATTTTCTAAAAAGACAGTCACTTCTTGTCGTGTCATCGGACGTAAACTTCCTGTAATCACAATGATCTTACCAGCAACATCAATCATGAGCCTTACTCATCACTTTCATCAATTTCAGCCCCTCTGATGTGTGATTGACCTTGCATGCGCTGAGCGGACTGCTGCATTTGTTGGTTCATATAGTTCATTTGGTGCATGGATTGTTGGAGGTTTCGTTTTGATGGAGAGTCTATTTTTGGTTTTTTAGGAATATCCTTAGTCGCATTTGGGATAGGAATTTCTTTAGCTGGTGCTGTCGGATCACTAATACCAGAAAATGCTTCACCTGAAGGCTCTGTAGAAGATACCGTAGGGTCTGTAATCCCTCCACCAGTTGGTCCAGCCTCATCTGAGATAGTTCCAAGACTATCAAATCCTGCCGAAGCATCTGGATCATATGGCGAAACAGGTTGAGGATAATCCTTAAAACTATGGTCTTTCAATCCACGATACACCGCATCATGGCCAGCTTGTTCTTTCTGATCAATATGATCAGCAATGCCTCCTGCAAAGTCTTTGACTTTCCCAATAGCCTCTTTCCCCATCAGGTCGGCAGCACTATACATATTACTCAAACCACCTTTGGCTGCTCCCGCCATTCCTTGGTCTTTCACTGCATTGAAGGCACCGCGAATGCCACCACCCGTTGTTGCAAGACTATTTCCGAGTACCTTACTACCTGATGCAACAGCTCCTGGAACTTTGCTTGCGACATTCATGCCAAAGCCACCAAGTCCCATAGCCGCATGACCAATAGCACCTGCTCCTGTAGCAAAGGCTTGACCAGCCATCATGGCTCCAATGAGTTGTTGGGCGGTATCACTGTGACCCGTTGACACACCAAGCCAGCGTTCAATCATAGAAACGCCTTGCATGGCCGCAAAGAAAAGTCCGATATAAACAAGGCAAGCTGCCAAACATTGTTCCCACATGCTAAGGCCATCGAAGAAACCACCTGAGAGCTTCGTTATTGCCGATACAGATAGAGTTGGTAGATCTCGACAAATCTCAAGAGTCACCCGCATAATTACCACTTCAAAGAAAATACCTGCTATAGCACCACCCATGGTTCGTAACAGCTCTTTATACTTCTTAGAGTTGGATAGTGAAGAATAGCCTTGGAGCGGGGAAATCATGGCTTGGATGATAATATCAAAGACGGATTTTACTAATTTGATTGACATAGCAATCAACAAGACAATCAGGATGATATACTGCATGAACATCCCGATCCAGTTAACTTTGTACCGCATATAAATAGATTCAAAAGCGTTTAATTGCCCCACAATCCTATGTTCAGTAATCGTTTCAACGCCTGTCTGATTAGAATTTAACTTATGAAGAAACAAACCTTTTATACCATTAACTCCAAATTTCTTTTTATACTTACCTTCCATATCATCTAATAAATCTGAGTTAGAAGCTCCATAGGTTGCCCCAAAATCGATCCGTGTCGCAAAATCGGACGTATCTCGTTTATCGGTGCTATCTGTAATGTTATTGACTGGAGTAGAACCTTCTTTCGGAGGTTTGATATAACCAAAGTTATCCAGTGGAAACAGTTCCGTTGAAAAATCGTTGTCAATCAAGACCTTTAGGTCCACCACATTGTTCTTCATCGGTTGGATGGCTAAAGATGAGTATTTCTTACTCCCTTCAGGTGCTTCGCTTGAGACTGTTTGAATGTTCATGGCATCTTGAGCAACAACAGAAGAAATGGTTGTTAGCGCCAATGGTAAGGCAGCTGTCACCATCGTGACCAAAAGGAAGTTGGTAATCACCCCTTTATATTTAACAGGTTTCGTGAAAACACCTGTAATAGCACTGACAACTAGAATCAAGGTAAATAAGGTTGTTCCAATTACCTGAAACCAGTAAAAGAACTGCCCAATAACAGTATTACTATCCCCTAAGTAGCCAAAAAGTCCAAAGAGTTTGAACATGTTATTAAAAACATGTTCCAGACTAACAGTAATCGAGTATAAAGCTTTAGCAATACCGCCTGGAATATAAGCTAGGAAGGAAAGAAAAGCTGGAGTCGAATCCAAATAGTTGCTCCAATATTTATAAAAGGAAGCCATCTTCTCCGCATTCTCTCCGGTGATGTTGCCGTTGGTCTTACCATTAATATCTAGAAAACCTTTTTCTAGGGCATTGACCAGATCTGAATAAGTGTCGTATGTCAACTGAAGGTACCCACTTTCTGTTTATGATACCTTCATCATAAGGGATAATGAGATTTCCTGCATTAAGCGGACAAGTCACAGGAAGAATGAAAAAAGCCTCAAATGAGACTTTTTCTTTTATTTAGCTTTACCTGAGAAATCATAATATCCATAATCACGTGGACTTCGACTAAGTTCAAAAATTCGGATAGTTTTTCCACTGTCTGATAACGCAACTTGATAGCCACCTTCAGAATCTTTAATTGTCGGATTCTTCTCACTGCTTGTTATAATTGTAAAATTATCTGTTCCTTTAAGTTGAGATTCAAGACTTGTTATGACTCCTTTAGTAGTAGATGGAATATCATCTTCAGGAATTACTGAGAAATAAATCTTTTCTCCATTAGAGTTTGTAATACTGTTTTCTTTTTTGTCGAAAGTGAGAGTGTCTCCTCCCTCAATAAACATTAATCCCTGATAACTTTTAGAATTTGAATACCCAGTATAACTATCTTTCAACTCTGTTTTAATAATATCTTCCGTTGATTTTTGACCACAAGCCACAAGCATAACAAGGGCCAGTCCGAGGGTCAGAAAACTAGACCACTTTTTCATGTTCATCATCCATTCTCCTTGATTTTCTTGACTTCATTATATCAGAAAACTGATTTTTAAGCAATCGTTTATACACTTTATTATATAACTTTTTGGTCATATCGTTAGATAACATCATCCACAAAGAAAAGATCGTCATCTTCTTCCTCATCAAAAACTTCTGCGATGACAGCTTGGGTTAGATCAGCTGAAGAAGTAAACTGAGATTGAGCGAGAGGCTTCGATTGTTGCTTTCTCGTTGCTAATTTAGGTGATTCTCCATTTGTTCTCATGCGGTCAGTTAAAGCTATCCGCCAGTCAATAATCTTTCCAAAGGTACTTTGTGCACCCACCGCTATATCCTGCAAATCAAGCTCCCTATGAGCACTCTCTACTGGTATATCCGCCAAAGTCATTGACTGATCAAACTCTTCCTGAAGGAACATGTATCGATAAGGAAGACTGGTTTTCTCATGTAAGAAAATTGGATCTGTCGTGATTTTGCGTCCCGCATTATCTCGACTTTTCACCCCACGCAGAAGAACCGCTTCTCCTTCTTGGAGTTTGGCTAACTGTGTCGGTGTCAATAGCTCCTGTTTAGGATTCTCAATAGACACATTAGGGTTAGCTTCGTCTAGGATATTGCTGGAGCGTCTACGACGTGTGATGGTACGAGTTCCTAATTCTTTACTGAAGTACTCATTTGTCTTCGGCTCAGTTGACTTAACATAAATTTTCAAAGAGCAATTTTCTTTAATCGTCTCAGCCGTATTCTCTCCATACTTATCTGTTAACTGCTCTAAATTTTGAATCCAGAGGTAATAGAGGATATTTTGACCAAGACCAATAGAAATCTTCGTATCCATGTGAGGAATAGCAGGAATATTGGTGAATTCATCAAGGATATGAAGAATCCGATTGACACACTTACGGCCA
Source organism: Streptococcus sp. Marseille-P7376 (assembly GCF_902460385.1). Lineage (NCBI taxonomy): Bacteria > Bacillati > Bacillota > Bacilli > Lactobacillales > Streptococcaceae > Streptococcus > Streptococcus sp. Marseille-P7376. The sequence goes on along the minus strand of NZ_CABPTS010000004.1, from coordinate 68,223 downwards.
TTTGAGAGTGCCAACTCATAATTGGCATTAAATAACTGGTCCAAAAATAGTGACACGATACTATTATATTCTGTTCGGTTTGGTGGTGTCACTAAGTAAATCACTTTAGGATTATCTGAATAAATCAAGTCAATATCTTCTTCCTGAAGAAAGACATCCTCTTGTTTATTCAGAACCGTGACCTTGATATGGTCCAGTACTGGTTTCTTCGTGTATTCATCCAAAGCAATAACCTTGCCACGTTTCTGATAAACTTTCTCAGCTGAGAATTGGAAGGTCTTATTACGAATACTTGAATCACCATTATTACCATGATTAAAGTCAATGGTTACCAAGAACTGATCAGGCAACTTGGGTTCAATGACATAGGTAAGATAGCCTTCCCCATCAATAAGAGCTGTTGCTTCTTTCACGTGAGTAATGTGTCTAGTTGTTTTACCCCAAGTTGACTGACTGGTAATCGTAACCTTAGCAGTCTTATGAGCGTACTCATTACGCATAGCAACGTTGGAACTGGAGCGGAACTTAACGGACAGACGACGTGGGAAACCAACTGACTCTAAGTCAATGGAATTTTTAGAGGTAAGCTTGGCAATATTATCTTGCAAGAAGAGGTTAATCCCAGACATCATGCTTGAGAAGACATTCCCTTTAGTTTCTTCAGAAGCAAAGTCAGATGATCTAAAGTTTAGATCGGCCATATCTCTAAATTTAGAAAATTGTTCCTGGTTAATCTTTCGAAGATTATCAAAGTAAACCGTAATTTTGGATTTCTTCTTCACTTGTTGATCACGATCTGGATTCTCAACGATTTCTCCAAAATCATTGACAAAGACTTCTTCAGAACCCAAGTCAGTTAAGAATTTAGCAATATTACGAACCGTTACCGTGTCCCAGGCATCTGTTTCACCATTCTTGAAGGTTTCATTAGCTCGGTCAATGAGAGCCATGGCAATCGCATTGAAGAGGGAAATAGAGGTATCTTCCCAATATTTAGCATTGCCATTGCCGCTACCAGGTTTCGTTTTCCGATAAATGGCTTCCGCAACCGCATTAACACGGGTTTGGGTCATTTCATAGTATCCTTTTTTCGCTACTGCTACCGCAAGAGCTAGAGGATTATTAGACATTGACCAGTCCATGTTTTGGAAAGATAGCACATTCACATCATAACCACGCTTTCGCATCGTTTTATAAGAGGATTGATAATGCTCCCCTTTAGGGTCCGCAATAACCATAGAAGGCTGAATAGCTGCACGGCTATTAATATCAATCGTTGTCGTGATATGCCCCTCACCTTTACCAGATCGAGTCATACCGACACCAAGCATATTCGTTGTACTGTCATCAATGTAATAGTCCCCTGAAGGCGTAGATAACAGTCCTAAAATCCTCTCCGCATTCGTCATATAACGGCTAAAGGTACGGTTTTGCCACAGCATCTGAGAGCCAAGCGTTAATCCTGTTAGATTCTTTCTCGTCTCATGAAGAACAGGAACGCCCCCTTCACCTGGATAAGTTTCTGTCTTATTTGGTACTTTCTTATACTGCTGGTGGATTTCCTTAACCGTCGCAAAACGGTCATCCCCCTCTTCATTGTGGTTATAATCACGGTATTGCTCAAAATTGACCCAAGCAGAGCGCCAGGCAACCACTAGTCCAATCAGAAAAATGGGGACTGCTAGAATGGGCGCTATTACAAACACTCTAACGTTAAATAGATTCTGAACTAACAAGCTATCCACGTTAAAAGTAATAGTTTGACTATTATCTCTCAAAGTCATAATTGAGAAATAAAGGAATCGAATAGCTGCCCTCAAAACAGTCACCAGATAGTTTGTGAGAATAAACGCTATCAAACTGAATCCCATTCCCATAAACACAAAGCTACGATAATTTTTGAAGTAGAGCAAGGGTTTCATTTCCTTGTCAAAACGTTTTCTATCTTGTTTTACAAAAGGAATTTTATAAATGAGACGAAAGAGAATATTTCCTAATAGCAGAAACAGAAATGAAGGAATAATCGTTGCAAGTCGTTTAATAAGATACCACGACTGCTTACCTTTGTCTTTCCCAGTTGACTTCCAGTCAATCTTATGTCTATTTTCCCATAAACGAGCCAGCTCTTTCCTCTTGTTTCTAAGATGGCTCTTAATCATATCCCGATCATTTATAACTCCTTTTATCAGCTGAAAAACGTTCAGTAGAGGTTTTCTGATGATCTTGATCCCCTGGTAACAAAGATACCCCACAAAACTAAGCAACAAAAAAGCATTGAAACGATTCACTTTAGCTAATTGGATCAGCGTATAATACAGAGCTTCTAGCCAACTAAACATATTGTTCACCTCGAATATCTTCTAAAAAGTGGTCGATCTTCGCTCCGTAGAAACTGGAAAAAAGAAAGATCTTGAACTGTAGTTGAGGTGAAGCTAGTTGATAGCGCTCCAAATAAGAGTAAACTCCCTGCTCTATTCCCAGGTGAACCGTCCATCGATGACAGCTTCTACCTTGTTTCAAATAATTTTCAACCTGAAGTGAGTCAGCCATCAAATCATCAGACTGATCATCTATTTGTTTTCTTGTCATAAATAATGTCCTTTCCAATTTTGTTATAATACATTACTAGTGTAAGAGATAATGGAAATCTCTGCATTAAGGGGACAAGTTATGTCAAGTATCCAAAAAGTTATATAACTTTTTATCTCTTATTCAAGATAATTTCATGCATAAGAGATTATAAAATTAGCTGAAAACGTCTCAGAATCGTCTTCTCAGCACCTGTTTCTGGCATACTGTAGATAAATTATTCACTCACACAAAAATAGCACGTGATATAAACATCATGTGCTATTTTTTAGTTAGAATGGCTCATCTGCATCTACTGGTTCTGGATAAGATGAAATTTGAGAAGTTGCAGGCTGAGACGGATTCCAGTTCCCTTGTTTTCGTCTCGTTGCTGCCTCTTTACTTTCTAAAAAAGTAATGCCATCATGTTGACTTGGAGCAATATATTGATAACTCCGACGTTGTCCCTGACTGTTTGTATAAGTCCGCTGAATAATTTCTCCTTTTACCAGGATAGGAGAGCCTTTTGATAGGCTTTGTGCCATAATTTCAGCTTGTTTGCCATACACTTGTACATGAAAGAAGCTAGTTAATGGTTTTCCATCATTCCCCTGTAAACTGGAATCACAGGCGAAATCAAACTTAAAACTAATGTTTCCATTAGCAGTTCTTCCAACTGCATCTTCTGGAATATCTGAAACACGTCCGTTCGCTATAAATTGTTGCATATTTTTTCCTCCTAGTTTTCTTCTTTCTTTTTGAAACCAAGAATGGTCGCAATCATTCTTCCTTACGTTTACGAAGTCCTACAAGACCAAGTCCTGAAAGGACAAAACCGCCCATAATTCCTAAGAGACTTCCTGCCTCTCCCGTTTGTGGCAAACGTTTAACTTGTACAGGCTGATGATTGGTTTTTCCATAAGCTAATGGCTCTTGTGATGAAGCTTTAGCTTCTGTATAGCCTACGATTTGCCCGCTTGCATCAAAAACTGGAAGAGCTGTTTTTCCTGCCTTCTCAATAGCTGCTTTTTCAGCCGCAATCTTAGCTTGACGCTGCGCTTCTAGATAATCTTGATAGGCTTTCATCACTTGAGCATGTTGATCAGCAGCTTCTTTTTCTTCTGCCTTCAACATCTCTAGTTTCTTCATCTCCACCTCAAGAATCGCTTTCTTCTCTTTCAGCGTTTCTTGGGCTACTGCTAAAGCCTTTTGAGCCGCTTTCAAGTTAGCTGGAGCATTTTTCAGAACCTCTACGCGTTCTTTAGCTTGAGTTAAAGCTTGTTTTGCAGTGCTTAGCTCTTGTACTTGACTAGCAACCTTATTTTTAGCTGCTGTAGCTTGAGTTTGCTTTTTAGCCAAGGTTGTTTGCTCGACTTTTAAGGCTGTTTGAGCAGTAGATAAAGCGGCTTGCTTATTTCCAAGAGTTGCCTTAGCAGCTGCCAAAGCGGTTTTCTTAGCAGTCACATCTGCATTTAAAGCTGCAAGGTTGGCTTGCGCTTTCTCATTTGTATCTTGGGCTGCCTTCAACTCTTCTTGTGCTTTTGCTTGTGCTTGTTGAGCGGCTGGAGTTTGTACTGCCACTGCTTCAGCCTGTGCAAGTGCTTCAGTAGCTTGGGTTAAATCAGCCTGTGCTTGATTGTAAAGCTCCTGGGCTGTCGATTGAGCCCCTTGAGCAACACTATTAGCTTGTTTGGCAACATTGGTTGCCATTTGAGCTTGGTTCAAATTGTCAATTATTTTTTTACTATCATAGGGATTTGCCAGAACCGTTTTATCAAACTTAGGATTTGCTTGTAAAGCAGCATCCTCTTTCACATACAAGAAATTGGTAATGCCCCAAAGATCATCTTTGTAAGACGTAGAAACGCCCAAATACTGTACTTTTGGTTCTCGACCTTCAAAGATATTCAAACCTGCAATACTTCCTGCATGTCCCCATTCCAAATTCTCTCCGTAGAAAGTCCCATCTACTGTGCTAAACAAGAAATTTGTCAAGGCATTGTAGACTAAGTGTTTCAATTCAGCCAAGGTTGCCTTTTCTGGAAAACGACTTTGTAAAGCAATATTTTCTTCTTCATTGTCTCCCAAGCCATATTTGGCAATCACTCGCTTCAAGTTCTCTGTATCATGACCTTTGACACCATTCTTAGCAGAAGTGGACGTGTGTTCATTGATGATCTTCACAACATCTTTAGAAACAACTACCTTAGATGTGCCAAAGCGTTCATGAAGCTGATTAAGCAAGTCTGCCGCAAAGAGAGATAAATTTTCTCGGATTTCTTCTGGAAGATGATTCGTCTCATACTTCTCAGAAGCCTTATCTGCTGGAAGAGCAATATATCTGTTCTTTTGCCCCAACTCTTTACTTAACCGTGCCAAATTTTCTGTCTTGGCTGCTAGGGTTTCTTTTGACCAGGTACCATAATTCCGATAGTATTCTTTCAAAGCTGCCACATATTCATCACTAACGGTTAGTTGATTCATGTATTGAACCGCTTCTTTCGCCTTCGTAAGAGCCTCTTCTTTTTGAGCTAAGTCCTTAGCAGTCTCTGTTGCTACAGCGGTTTTTTCTTTCAAATCTTTATCGGCTGCCTTAAAGGCTGCTTCCTTAGTAACCTTATCAGTACGAGCTTGATTCACCTTGGCTTGACGGCTTGCATCTGCTTGTTTAGCAGAAGCAAGGTTTTGATCAGCTGTTTGCTTAGCGGTTTCTTTTTGTGCTAAATTTGCCTTAGCTTCATCAGCCGCTTGAATCACTTTCGCAGCTCCTGTTCCATCGAGAAGCGCTTGCTTTTCTGCGACATCTTTTTCAGCCTTAGTCACATCTGCTTGTTTGGCTTCTACAGTCTTTTGGGCTTGTGTAACCACAGCCTTTTGTGCTTCAACAGCTTGGTCTACTTTGGCTTGTTCTTCCTGAGCAGCTGATAAGGACTGTTCTGCATCTTTTTCTGCAGCAGATTTTGCGGTCACCTCTTTTTCAGCCTTGGAAATAGTTTCAGGTGTTGCCTCTTTCGCAATTTCAGCGGCTTTGGTTTCCCGTGCAGCGGCTGTTTCTTTCGCAGCTTCTGCTTGTTGGGCAGCTGTTTGAGCTGCATTAGTAACTTGTTCCTGAGCTTTAACCTGACCCTTAGCAGCTTCTAGCTTTGCTTGAGCGGCATCTACATCTGCTTGAGTTGGAACAGTTTGTTTAACCTGTTCTGTGGTAGACGCTTTAGAAGAATCAACCATCTCCTTGACTTCATCCGCCTTTACATCCACTGCACCAAGTACAGTTACACCAACAACTCCAGCAGCAATTACACTTGTTAATTTTTTCATTATAAACTCCTATTTATTTTATCAGTTATATAACTTTAAAAATTGCAAAAGAGGAAGACTAGCAGTTCCCCTGCATTTCAGTCTTCCATTGTTTGCTTTATTTAACTTCTTCTTTGCGTTTGAACTTGCCTAATCCGAGCATGCTAAGAATTGCAACTCCTGCCACCAATAGACCAGCACTTGCTTTTTCACCAGTCTGTGGTAACTTCCGCACTGGTTCGTGTGGTTTTTCTGGTGTTTTTGGTTTCTCTGGCTCTGGAGTTGTAGTCTTAACTGTATTGGATACAACTTCCACACCATTGATATATTGCTTTTGAGTATTCTCAAAGGTTCCTGATGCAATCCGCTTCATTTCCAAATAAGCATCTGCATCAAATTCTGATTTGTTTGAAACCGTAGCTAAGAAATCAGCTTTGAAATCAATCGTCACAATACCATTCTTCTTATCATGAGTAAGAGTAGTATATTGAGTCAGATTTGTGCCTTTCTTAATAATCGTTCCATCTTTCAAGACAATATCAGTTGCCGCTAACACTTGAACATTGCCAGTAAATTCATCTCCACGTTGATCGTAATCATCTACTGTCTTGTATTCAAAGAGTGCTTCTCCTCGATTAGCTGAAACTTTAGCTCCATCTAACAGATACCAGAACGTTTGACCAAGCTTAATTTCTTTCCCGTTCAGACTTTCAGTATCTCCAACAGCTTTCACCACATCTTTCTTGTTTTCCAACTTAGGAATATGGTTGACTACAACATTAGACCAATAGCCATTATTATAATCAATTTGAGCGACTTGGTTCTTATATTCACCAACAAACGTTTTGTTCTTCATTGGTGTATGGAAGTAAATATCTTTACCTGCTTGGTTGTAAGCTGCCGCATGAGCTACTGCATCTTCTGCCACCCACATGATATAAGAACCTTTTGGTTTGATACCAGAAGCTTCAACAGCTTTTTGAAGTTCCTCACTCAATTTAGTTCCTGACAAGACATGGTACATCTTCAAGCCAGATACTTTCTTACCTTCCGCATCTGTAACAGTGAAGTCCTTAAAGATTGGCTCTACTTTGTCTTCATCATAATCTTCAATAAAGGCATGGAGTTTCTTCACAGTTTCACCAGCGACATTTACTCCTTTATATGGCGCCTTGTGCCATTTAGAAGTGTAGTAGTTAATAGAACCCGGAAGCATCCTTGCTCCGTCAATCACATTCCCCTCTTTGTCATGATTATGTTTTTCAGGAGTAACTGTCGGTTTTACCTTCAACTTGTAGTCATTGTAATGAACTGTTGGAGTTTTAGGATCCTTCAAATGTGGTTCAAATGTTGGGTCAGTTGGTGGTGTGACTTTCAACAAGTTCAACTCTGCTTTTGGAGTTGGAACAGCTTTTTCCTTTTCAGGCGTAAACGTTTTGAGTGGGGCTGGTTCTTTGTATTTTTGTGAAGTAACTGTATAAGCCTTTACTTTTGAATTAAACGCAAACCATATATAGCCTCGATTTTCTGAGCCAAAATCAAAATTAATATGCCCCTTCGCTTGACCTGCAACAGCACCATAGTATTCCAAAGGACTACCATCTACATCCCAGTCACTCGCTTCATATTTGGACTCATCCCATTTGTAATTATTTCCATTCGTTGAAGACCAAGTCCCATCTGCCTGTTTAGAAATAGAACTTCCTACAATGGGAATCATTTCACCATTAAAACTACCAACAAATTCACGATCTTTTGGAATATTCAATCCAGTTGACGGATCTTTACTACCGTTACTTCTATTAAGGGAAGCAAATGAAACTAAACCATTTGGATTGACTTCATTTCCTTTTTCATCATAATAAGTAACATCTAGATTGAATGTTGCAGAACCCCAATTATCCCAATAATGAGCTGTTACAGTTGGATCTTTAGCTGGAACAAGCATTGCTTTTCCGGTTGAAGAATGTTTCAAAGTAAACACATATTTAACCTTGTGAATCTTGACCCCATTACTATAGGAATTTGTTAAGTTTTCATAAGTAACTTCAACTTTATCCCCCTCAGAAAGCATTGCTCCATAGCCATTAGAACTTAATAAACTTGCAAAACTATCTGGAAGATTTGCAGGTTGGTGACCATTCTGAACGAGCCAATTTTTATAAGTATTCCAAGCTGCATCTTTCTCAGCCTTCGTCCAAGATTGAGAAGAAGTCGTTTTGAAAGATGTAATTTTTGCATTAGGTTCACTAGAAAAAGACAATGTTTGTAATGCCGTTTTACTCAAATAACCATCTTTCGTTTTATTTTGCTCTGCTTGTGCTTTTTCCTTCGCAACCCGCTCATCTTCTTTTTTGTTCCAAAGAGCAGCTTCCTCATTTGCTTTCTTAATCTTCTCGTTTTCAGCATCCACCGCTGCTTGACCGTCTTTATTTCGCTTACGGACAGCCTCATTGTAGGCTTTGGCATCTGCGATTGCCTTATCTTCCTTACGTTTTTCTTCAACGTAAGTATCTACAGCTTTTTTATTTTCAGTTTGAGCAGCTTCTACTTGCTTTTGGTAATCCTTATAAGCTTGAACAGATGTCTTATCTGACACCTTTGTCTCAACTGTAGACTCTTTGATTTTGGCATCTGGAAACTCTGACTTCACCTTATCTTGAGCAGATTTAGCATCTTTATTGGCTTTTTCTGCAGCAATCTTAGCTTCATCTGCCGCCTTTTTAAGTTCTTCATTGCGAATGTCCCGAGCTGCATTTTCAGTCTTGACAGCTTCTTTTTCCTTGACAAATTGGTCTTTTGTTTCAGAAATCGTTTTGGCTTGTTCTGCCTGTTCCTGTTGAGCTTGTGCTTGCTTTTGAGCCACTTCTTCCGCAGATGTCGCTGTACCCAAATCTTTAGCTGGGTCTTTGACCACATTCACACCAGCAGATTTTGCGTCTTGGGCTGCTTGTTCGGCTTTAGAGTTATCCACTGTTACATCCAGTGGTTGTTCGGTCGCAACTGTCTTTGGTTCAGTAGCTGCACTGGTTTCATCTGCGCTAACCACACCAGCAGCACCTAATACCGCAGTTGCAGCTAAAGCAATTCCTAGCTTAGCAATGCGAGCCGAGTGAGTACCTGTTTTAAATTTACGAATTGAAAAAATTTCTTTTGTTTGCATTATTATTTTTCTCCTTTTTTATAAAATAAATGTACTAAAGCAGTTCTAAAAATCTGCTTCTTATCTGAAAGAATTAAACTACTTGTAAGTTATTAGTTAGTTTGTTTCTTTTTCCAAAAGGCGAGACTCGCCAATAGTCCAATACCGAGAATGGACATGAAGATACTTGCCTTTTCACCTGTTGAGGGAAGTGTCTCCATTTTACCTTCCTTGGTTTTGACGGTAACAGTACCATCACTGTTTTTCTTAGCCCCAATAGCTTCTGGAGCAACGTATTGGGTTGTTCCGTCAGATGTACGGACGATAACTTGACTGTCCTGAGTTCCAACAATTTCTTGTCCTTGTTCTGTTACAATCGGTTTCTCAGGTGAAACATCTGGCACAGTAATTGCAGGTGGAGTCGTTGGTTCCGTATGTTCATCTTTTTTCTCAGCTGATGGGGCTGTCGGTTGTTCAGGAGTTTTCGGTTCTTCCTTTGGCTGTTCCGGTGTACTTGGTTTAGACGGCTCCTCAGCTGGTTTGCTTGGTTCTGTTGGATTAGACGGTTGACTCGGATCTGTAGGAACTACTGGATCCGTTGGTTGAGAAGGCTCTGTTGGCTTCTCAGGTTCAACTGGTTTAGAGGGTTCTGTCGGTGTGCTTGGTGTGGATGGATCTACTGGAACTGTTGGTTTCGTTGTCCCAGTATCAGAAGAACCAGTATCTGTGGCTGGAGGGGTACTATCCGTTGGCGGTACTACCACTTCTGTAGATGGTGCGCTTGGATCAACAGGTGCCACTTCATCAGCGGAGATAAACCCAGCTTTAGATAGCGCAAGAGCGGACACCGTTAATAGTGCGAGTAATTGTTTTTTAGTCATGATACGTTTCCTTTTCTACTTTTTAATTTTGATGTATTCAGATGCTTTGGGTTCTGTCGTGATGACATAGCCATATTTAGAAGACTTAGAAGTCTCAACTGAAAAACTCAATCGAATACTGGAAGCCTTCTCTCCTTCTTTTACAGATAGGACATAGGTCACCGTATATTCTTTTGTTTTTGAATCATAGGTTAGTTTCTCAAGAATCACTGACTGCAAGGTTCCTTCTTTTGGAACGGTATATTTGGCATCTCCATCTGAAAGGAAGTCTGTTAAGTTTTCCTTTTTACCAGAATAATAATTAGGTAAGAAATGACGACTGAAGACATCTATTTGATGTTCCTTATCTGCTAAGTTCTGGGTATTTTTCAGTTCTTGATAGAGATAGATTACTTGTTCCTTCTGTTTGGACAGTTGCGCATGCGAAATAACAGATAAAATCATCCCCCCGACAGCTAATGTTACAAGAAATCCCATGAGTATATAGACCTTTTTTAGGGAGGGTTCTTTTGGAAATTTGTGTTCTACAGGTGATGGTATAGATACAGAATTGCTTGAAACCAGCTTCTGTTGTGGCAAGACATTTGAGACTTGCTCTCCTTCTTCTGGGAAAAGCGGTAGTGCCGATTCTTGAATTCCCAAACTCTTTTTGTAAGCGGGATAAATTTGATTCACAAAATACTCTCGTTTTTCGTGATAGGTATAGGATTGAAAATCTGTCCCTGTCATGATGGCTTGAATTAATGGTAACAGTAAATTCTGATACCTTTGATCAATGATGAATGGACTGGCAAAAACTTCTCCTTCTGACACCGCTTCTTTTCCTTCCAGGTGACAAATCGCAACTCTTTTCAGCTGCATTTGACCATAAGCCTCTTGTAAAACTTGGAAGAGCAGTTCTGCTTGAAGAAAGGTCATATAAGGAAGCGACTCTTCAATTGACTGCTCAAAAATATCAAAATACTGTTGGTCTAGCCCTTCAATAATACCAAGAAGCTCACTATCATCATCTGGAGATTTTCCTTCTTCCCAAGTTATCTCTAAAAAAAGATCATCAGTCACCAAACATTTATTACTTTTTTTAAAAGGGATAAATGCCATATTAACCACCTTATCCTTTTACAAAGCTATAGAACCATTCAACGATACTTGGACCAGCAGAAACCGCAATAATGGATACCGCAATAGCTACCCAGTGTTTTTTAATCGCAGCTTTTACTTCACGACCACCAAAACCATAGATGAGACCTGTAATAACAACGGCGGCTCCTAAGGTAACAATCCCAATTCCTTGAACTTTGGTAATTCCTTGTTGAGCCAAATTTTGTGTCTTGGCAAAGGGATCATCCGCATAGACAGTGTTCGTCAGAAGTCCTGACAGAAAGAGTGAGAGACTAAGCAAATAGCACTTGCCTTTAGATCTCACTTCATTTAACGTTTTTGTCAATTTGTTTTTCATAGAAATCCTCCTCATATTTTATTGACATTATTAGTGTAAGGGATAATCAAATTCTCTGCATTAAGCGGACAAGTCATAGGAAAAATTTTTTCAGCTGAATAATGTATCTTTTTCTCCCTCAATATCCAGCTGAATTTGTCTCAAATCTTTTCGATGTTGACTATCTGGTGCCTCTCCCTCAACCCATAAATGAACGTTATAAGTTTGCTTGCTTTTATCTAACGTCAAGCTTCTAGCTGAGATAGGCGCTAATACTTTTCGCTTCATCAAACGTTCTAAAGGACGTGCACCATTCTTAACGTCAGTACCAACATCAGACAGATACTGGATCAAACTAGGCTCGTATGAAAGTGTTAAATTTTGTCGATTCATTCTATCTGCAATCTCAGACAGATTTTTTTCTGCGATTTCTTCAATCACATTACGTTCTAAAAGATTAAAGATGATTTTATTTTCGATCCGATTGAGAAACTCTGGCCTGAACTCATTTTGAAGCTCACTTCCCATCGACTTCTCAAATTGTTGCCAATCACGATCAGTGAGATTGCGAAAATTACCTTTGAGTTCCCATTTATTAATGATTTTTTCAGCCCCAATGTTAGTGGTCATCATCACAATTGTATTTTTAAAACTAATCAAACGCCCAGAACTATCCGTTAAGCGACCATCATCCAGAACCTGCAAGAAGAGATCCATCACCTCATTGTGTGCCTTTTCAATTTCATCTAGCAACAAGACACAGTAAGGTTTCTGTTTCACACCTTCCGTCAATTGCCCTTTTGTTCTTGTCGCACGATTACCGATTAACTTGACCACATCTTCTTTCTGTTTGAACTCTGACATATCAAAACGAATCATGGCATTTTCGTCGTCAAAAAGTGCTTCTGCGACAGCCTTGGATAACTCAGTCTTTCCAACCCCAGTTGGGCCAAGAAAGAGAAAAGAAGAGATAGGCTTGTTTTCATCTTGCAAGCCAGCTTGAGCAATGGTGACCGCATCGACGATGGCCTCAATCGCATCTTCTTGACCTTTAACACGTGCCATTAGTTTTTCCTTGAAGCCTTCTAACCGTTCCTGATCGCCTTTTAGAATTGTTGTGACAGGAATTCCTGTTTTATTTTTTAAGACTTGAGCAATGTCTTCTTCTGTCACCTTGCTTTTTCCTCCAGCTGAAGCAATAGTTGCGGCTTCATCTATTAAGTCAAAGGCCTTATCTGGTAAGAAACGATCTGTCATATAGCGAACGGATAAACGAATCGCTTGTTGAATCGCTTCTGAAGAAATTTCGACTCCGTGAAAGGATTCATAAATTCTTTTAGCTTGTCCAATAATTGTGATGGCTTGTGGAATAGTTGGTTCCTCTACCATAACAGGCTGCATCCGACGCTCTAGAGCTCGATCAGTTTCGATGTAATCATGAAACTCATCTAGGGTAGTTGCCCCAATCAGCTGAATATCCCCACGAGCCAAAACGGGCTTTATCACATTTCCTGCATCAAGTGCTTGGCCGTCTTGACTACCTGCCCCAACGATGGTATGAAATTCATCGACAAAGAGAAGATTATGACCACGTGTGGCAACCATCTCTTCGATGATTTTTTTAAACTTAGCAATAAAGCCGCCATCATCTTCACTCATCAAGCTGGACAGCTCCAGGGAACGAACCGTTAAACCTTTTAAAGGTTCAGGAACTTGGCCACGCATAATAGCAAGCGTTAAACCTTCCACAATGGCTGTTTTACCAACTCCTGCTTCTCCTACTAAAATAGGATTATTTTTAGTTCGTCTGAGAAGAGAGATGATGACAGCTTGAACTTCCTTGTCTCGTCCATAGACTTGATAATCAGCTGCTTGCTTAGCAACCTTGGTTGATAAATTATCCGTGTATTTATCGAGATAAGGGGTCTTCAATTCATCTTCCACGTCAATCACTCCTTCCTTTAGCAGCTGCAATCTGTTCTGTTAGCTTTTCTTTGATAGCATCGACAAACTCCCGTGGATTAATTTCTCCCTCTCCAATCTGAGAAAGGAATAGCTCCCAACCACCCGTTGTTTCAGGACTGGCAAACTCATTGTCATAAAGGTAATGAGTTAAGAGATAAGCCTTATCAGTTGGAAATAGTTGACCAGACTTCTTATTCTTAGTGATATAGCCACGGTCTTGAATCGTTTTTAGCATCGCTGCCCTCGTTGCCTGTGTTCCCAAACCATACTTTGGTAAAATCTCACTGATCAATTGAGACTCAGTAATCCTCTTAGGTGGTTTTGTAACACCTTCAAGAATCAACGTTTTTGTTTCCAATTGATCTCCTACACGATAATGTGGTAGTGTAACATCACCTTTTAATTTTTGCTTACTGAAGGAGACCCAACCAAAATCGATCATCTGTCTACCTGCTGCCTTAAAAATCAAGCCTTTATTTTCTACTTCAACAGTTGTGGTATTATAGCGACAATCAGCCGCAAACATCAAAAGTGTTCTGCGAACAATAGCTTCATAAATTAGCCGTTCATCTGGTTTTAAAGTCTCTAGGTTAGGTATATTTTCTGTAGGAATAAGGGCGTAGTGACTTGTTTTAGCCACTTTTTCAGGATTAACGTATTTTTCCCTTGGCTCTAAATGAACTGGCTCAAAATGGCAACTAATAGCATCTTGATAACTTTTGATGTACGTCTTAAGATAATCAAATTCCTCTTCTGTAATAAATCGAGTATCTGTCCGAGGATAGGACAAGTATTTTTTCAAATAAAGGCTTTCTACTATCCTTTCTGTTTTGAAAGGTTCAAAGCCCCACCATTTAGCCGCAAGCCCTTGAATATCCGATAGATTAAATAACTCAGGTGCTGCCCTCTGATGCTCTGTCATTTCAACTGAAGAAACCATCGAGGTAGGACTTAATTGTCGTGAAGTGGCCAGAACCACATCACTATCTGAATACTTTTCCTTATTGGAAAATGTCACTCCTGTTTCTTTATCTTCTAGCTGTAATTTCCAGTACGTTTGAGGCCTAAAATTCTGGATAGCTAAATCATTTTCACAAATTAAACGAACCGCTGGAGTTTGCACACGACCAACAGATAAGCTATTACCTTTTCCTCTGGGAAGTCGTCCTTTATTTTGTAAGGCCAGAGTTGCTAGAGGAGATAAATTCATTCCTACTAACCAATCTGATTGTGCACGTGCTTCAGCTTCTAAATAGTAGTTATAGGTTTCCATCGGTTCCCTAAGTGTCTGAAATGCTTTTTGAAGTGATCGAGTAGTAACCGAATTAACCCAAAGACGCTTAGTTACCTTACTTTTTCCTTCAGGAATGTGGGATAAAATTGAGTAAGCAATACGCTCACCTTCTCTATCAGAATCCGTACCAATAATCACCTGATCAGCTGCCATCACTTCCTGATAAATCTGTTTAAAGGTATCTTTGGAAACTTTGTCTTGCTTTAGTGTTTGTTTAAACGATACATCGACCAAAGGCAATTTATCCAAATCCCAATTATCCTTTGGTAAGCCATACTCAAATAAATGCCCTTCAGCAGCAATCACATGAACCTCATCTGAAAAATATGGGGTATGTTTGATAATATGAACTTTTCCTTTTTTACTAGCTGTTCCCAAACTTTCCGCATAAGCAGCAGCTTGTGTTTCTTTTTCAGCTAGAATGACTGTTACCATATAGCTCTTCTCCTTTGTTATTAATAGTTTCAGTTTAAGAGATAATGAAGATTTCTGCATTAAGGGGACAAAGCCGTATAATTAAAACAGTCTTGATACTATTTGTTATATAACTTTTTATATCACTTTTTGCACACAAAAAAGGTACTCTCAATTGAGAATACCTTCTGTCTTAACGACTTGGCCCTTTTGTCGGGGCTTTAGGAAAATTTGGTGTCTGTCCTCGACTTTTTCCTAATTGATAAGGTTTTGTGTGATGATCAATTTGCTTGTGCATCTTAGAAACTGTTTTATGGATTCGTTTCAAAGAGTCAGCTAATTGTTTATCATCTAATCCTTGTAAATTATCTGTCCACTTAGCCATATAATCAATAGCCTTTTCAGATGTATCTAATCCAAAATGTTTTGACAGTAAATGACTAGTCATTTCAGATTCAAGCTCTTTTTGGACTTTTGGAAGCTCTTTATACTGATCTGATAGGCTAGGATTATGAAGGGTTGCGTGAGCTAGTTCATGAATAGTTGTAGCGATTTTTTCTCCAGGCGTATTATCTGGATTAATAAGGATTAACTGTTCTCCTGGGAAAAAGGCACCTTTGGCATTTCCTAGCACATGAGCTTCATCTTTCATAATAGAAACGCCAATGCTTTCAGCATAATCACAAAGACCTTCCAGCACCTCTTTCGTTTTTACCTTATCAACATCAAAGTTATAATGACGGTTTGGCATCGCTTTTGGATAGCTTTCTGGTTTTAAAGTGGTTTGTGACAACTCAAAAACCTTGTAAGTTGTAAACCTTGGTTGGCCAGTTTTAGGATTTCTCTCCTGGAATTGACGAACAGGGAGCTTGCCTGCTTTCACCAATTCCTTTTCCTGTGGCGTTGCATCTGAAAACTTTTTATATTTTGGATTCCCTTTATCATTTTTGACGTGATTTCCATTCTCATCTATGACAGGAATCATCCGAACCATCAACGGTCTAAACAATGTGATCTGAGACTTTTCGCCTGTTTTAACAGATAAACCTCGATGAACTACTTCCTTAGTTTCACCAGTTCTCTTGTTAACGTACGTTGCTTTTGTTTGGATAACGTCCTCTGGTTTAATTCCAAGTGCTTCTCCCATCGATTGCCACTGATCATAAGTAGCGACTGCATTTGCACCTCTCCATTGTTCCTGGATCAAAGCTACGTTACGAGGAGATAGTTGAGGGAACTTACTCATAAATTCCACGTACTCCATTAAGTCTTCAGGGGATTGTGTATACTCACGAATTTTCTGGAAGGCTCTTTCACTAATTTCATAAGCTGAGGCTGACTTATAATCAAATAGTTCCGCTGAAGAGATATTTTCCTGAATCCGCTGACTAGGTTCTTGTCCTCCATTGTTAGTTAAAAAGGCATCTATTTCTTCTTGCTTATAAAGCCCTTCAGGGGAGTTTCCAGTTCCAATTTGTGAAGCTAGTTTCTCTAGCTCCTTCTTAACTTGAAAATCATTTCCCCAATCTCCACCATAAGCTAAATAACCAAGTTTTTGTTCTCCCTGGATAAGTTCTAACGTCCAAGGGGCTTGAATATCCGATAATTGATCAATTTTTACTGGGCTATGCACAGCTAATTCTAATCGATAATCACGGCCAAAATTTTCTTGGTTGGTGTAAAGCATCTGGCCATCTGCTTGAGGGGTTCCAATTAAATCACCTTCCACTGATAAATTCTCTTGAACTTGAGGAATGGAAGCAACTAAAATCTTAGTAGCATCTTCAGCTATGATTTCTTCGACTCGTTGAGCTAATCCTGTTCTTATGCCTTGTTTAGGAGACTGAAAATCTTCACTTGAGATACTTTCTGGTATTTCTTGTGAAACTGCTGTCTGTTCATTGGCTTCAGTTGCAATATCTTGGTTAACTTCTTGATTTTCCAGCTGAGAAAGAACCATCTCATCGATGGCAGCCAATTCTGGTTGTCCTTCTAAACGACGGTAACCTAACCCAAGCAAACGTGAAATAGGTTCTATTTCATCACCAATATCATAGCGAACATCTGATTTAATTAGTGTTCCCCCAGGAGCATAGACATCAAATTTTACCTTAGTGAATGGAATGTAAGCTTCTTGATTCCCTGTTGCGTTTACCTCTGCCATACTGCCATGATGACGCTCATAGAAGGCCTTATTTTCCTTATACAGCGTTTCAGCAAATATTTGGTAGTCTACAAGCTCTGTTTCTTTAAACGGAATCTGAGGACCATCTGGCCACGTTTCTGACCACTGGAGACGTACATGGTAGGTTTCACTAAAAATTCGATCCTGATTCCATTCTTGATAGAAATTAGAATTTTTATCAACGAGACCCAACTGGTCAGCAGCATCTACCACAGCGCTAAAGTTTCCTTCATGACTATCAGAAAGTTCATAGTAACGTTCCCAAGCTCCCTTAGATTCTTCAGGAACTTGTAAACCTAACTTTCTAGGATCTCCTACATTATATGCAGAATCTAATACTTTAGTGAAAAGTTCAGCTGAAAAAGTATCTGTTGGGAGTGCTTTTTCTGGACTAAATTCTTGTTCAGTAATTTCGGATATGACGTTCTGATCAAGAAATAGTGCATCATCACTCAACGCTTCAGAATAACCTAAGCCAGCAACAATATCATACCCATTAACCTGAATGTTACCAAACTCACTCATCACCTCTAATTTTTGTTTAGGGGTGGCAGTTGCGGATTCAAAAATATCTAATAATTCTTGATGATACTCTGGATCTCTAGCCAGCCATTCTTGACCTTCTGTAGTTTGTACATAAGCAGAACCAGCTGCCAACAAACTATCAATATCTGAATAGTCTTGATGATTGAAGCTATAAGAGGAAACATTCATTGATCGATCATCTATATCACGAGATTCTTCATATTGTTTATTCTTTAAAATAGAAAGCATCTCCTCACCGTCGTCTTTTACATAGTTTTTATTTATGTCAATCTGTTCTATCAAGCCACCTCTCTCTCGAAAAATACCTAAAATTTCATTTTTTCTAGCTTCTTGTAGCTCTACCTTCAAAACTTGTCTTGCTTTAAATACCGACACAGGAACTGTTCCATCCTCGGTATTCATACGGAATAAAAGCATCAAATCACTATCGTCTGACTTGATTAGACTATCAAAACGTCTTTGATATCTAGGAATATCTTGTAGATCATCAAAATAAAATGAATCTGTCTGTAAAACAGTCTCTAAATCAGGAAGAACTTTAATTTTATCAAATGGAGATTCTGTATTTTTTAAACGAATATCATCATAACTAAGTTCCCCACCATTAGCAAAATCATGCAATACTTTCTCAGGTGTTGCAGCATCACCAATAATTTTTAGACCAGTTAGATGCAGAAAATTCTCTTCTAAAAAGTTTACCTGTACTAAACTACCATCTGATGTAAAGTAATGGACGGTACTATTTGCCAACTCGTTTAAATAGAATTGAGCCGCTTCTTGAATATCTACCCCTCTTCTATTTAATTTGCCCAAATTATAAGCGTCAATAGACTTTTCATACTTTGTTTTTCTTGACTTAAAGCCATCTTTTATGCTAAAATTTAGATACTGAGAGGATACAGTAGGACGACTGGTAACAGAGCGTTCAAAGGTACTTGTTTCAAGTACGGGTGAGGTGCTACCTTCAGCTTCGGGCTGTAAATAACCCTTGCGTTGATACATCCTCTCGTTTTTTTGTTGCTCTGAAACATCCTGCCCTTGATGAACCTCAAGAGGCTTTTCTGTTTCTTCATCTGAAGAAATGGTCTGTTCTGATGACACAGCGACTTCTTCAGCCGCTTCAGGAGTAATAATAACCTCTTCATTTCTCAACTGCTGGAGAATATGGTCATAGGTTTCTGGAGATATTTCGACCGTTCCAGTTTTACCGTTAAGATAGTCTAATAAGTGGTATGGGACTAGCTGGTAATAATAATCAACATTCCCAGTCACAATCTCATTAGCTGGATAACTGATAATATTCCATGTATCACGGCCCAAGGCTCCAAGTGGATCCACGATGCTCTTACCCCAGTTTTCAGCTGTCAAGCTATCTAACTGACGATTGAGATTATAGGCACTGACAGCGACTTCTGCTGAAAATACTGTAGAAGTATTTGAACGACCTAATTCTTTTTGAATACTCTTCAAAATATCGTACATCTGATTTTGTTCAGGTGTACCTTTTTCTTTAAAACGATCAATATTAGTATCATTGATAGACTCAAAGAAAGTCCGATATTCTTTCAAATTCTCAAGTGCTTTTGGTTTCAACTGCTGCATCGGATGACTCCATCCAGTATAGTTGACCAAGGTATAGAAATAGGCTTCATCTGAAAGTGTAATCCGCAAAGCTCCAGCTTGAATTTGACTTTGAACCGCTTCAGATAATCTTTCTTGATTAGCTTTAAAAGTATCATAAGATACTTGAGCACGATAGTCGTGATCTGCTTTTTGAGCTAACTCCAAATAAGGTGCAGGCAAATCCTGATTCAATTGTTCAGAAAGATCTTCACGTTCACTACCAATATCATAACGAATAGACGATATTAAAGAATTTCCTGACTCATCTTGCAAAGCAAAATAAGTCTTATCATACCCTGAATCTGGAATGATAAGCTGCCAGTCATTCTCTTCATAGAGTTTGGCTATGAAGTCATTATAAGGAATAACCTCTCCTGAAGAATACTGTTTAGATAATTTTGGATTCTCCGAGAAATCAAAAACAACTTGTAGTTCTGGTTCCATTGCATGATCTGAAGATGGAGTAACATCAGCAAGGTTTTCAAACAAAACCCCTTGTTCACCTTCTGTTTGTCCTGGGATTGATTCCTCTTTTTGTTCTGGTTCGACTGAAGAAATCCCTGGAAGATCCACATCATTTTGTTTATTTAACAAGTTATCAAGAACCGCTTTTTCTTCGTCGGTTCTAGGACGATACTTAGTAGATGGAACAAACGTTCCTTCTTCAGTGAGTTCCACCGCTACTCGTCTAAGACTTTTTACAAAGTAAAGATTAGGTTGTTTAGCCCACTGATTGACACTGCCATCATCAATTAAAGATTGGGTGCTCGGTTGGATTGTCACAGAAGACATCTGTTCAGATATACCTTCCAGACGCTTCAGTTCTTCTCGATAACGTTTAATGGTTTCCTTAGTATAATGACTTTCCCCTCGTTCAGCCTTCTCAAGTTCTTCATGGATTCTAGGAATGTTTTGAACACTCATATCTAAACCATTCCCTTTACGGTTTAATCCTTCTTCTTTAAAGCGCTGTTGTTGCTCTAATCTTTCAACTCGTTCTTCTTGTTTTTTAATCTCATCTAACTTATTAAAGACCTTATTTTCCAGTTGTTCTTGTCGTTTAAAGAAGGCAGCACCGTTGCGTTTATCATTCATCGGTTGGCCATTTGCCATTGCAGAATGGCTGTAAACCGCATCGGTAGCATCCATAAATTCATTATTGAGGCGTTCTAACTTACGCTTTGCTTGGCCAAGACGACTATTATCAACTGGAGGATTTTTTAAGGCATCGTTCCAGTCTGTTTTATCTTGTCCTGGTTGTAAATCAGGTAAATCCTCGTTAATAGTAGCCCCCTTTTCTCTCAAGGAGTCAATAAAAGTTCTACCTGCTTCATCATTGTCTACTGCAAGAGTAATCCAGTCTGCATGTTTTCCATCTGTAAAGAAATTATTATCAATAGCTGTCTGTAAGCCTTCAGCTAATTGATCATAACTCCATCGCAGAGGGCGACCAGAGAGTTCTGATTGTAGTTGTGCTAAATGCCTACCAATAACCGCTTCTTTCACCCCATCCATTGATATTAGGCGTACATCTTGAAGAGTGTCTTTATGTAATTCATAGTAAGACATTAAATCAATAGCACTTTCCGCAAAGATAAGACGATTAGGCTGGCCAATATCCACATGCAAACCAGTAATACCATCTGAATTTCGGACAATATTCTTAGCATAACCACGTTCTGGCCACTTTTCCCAGTTCTCCTCAATTCCTTGTAAAGTCGCCCCTACAATCTCACCTGAGAAATCAAAAGATTTAAAGACAACAACAGGTTCAATACTACCATTTACTTTAGCATTAGCCTGGGCAAGCACTCCTTTATCAATAAAGAAATCAATCGTTTCATCTGATAAACCACGTTGTTCTTTTAGATAGGTTCTAGCTGCCTCAAATGGCTGTTCATAAGGCTCAAGATAGTAGGAAAACGGCTCTTGTACTCTCTCAACAGCTGTATATTCCTTAAAACTGCCATCATTTAAGTAATCAATCGCCTGATTAAAATTCACCTCTTTCATCGTTTCAACAAGTGAGATGACATCGCCGCCTTGGTGTCGTGAAAACCAGTTCCACATATTTTTATCAGGTGAAATAACCATAGAATCATGTTCTTTCCAGCGGTAATCTCGTCCTGAACGTACCAATTCCATGTTCAGCTCACTAGCAACGTCTAAAATATCACGAGACCGAGCATATTCTACTCTCTCTCGACGTCCTTTTCCACGTGGCGTAGGCTGTTGTGTGTGTTCTTCTACCATAAAAACTCCTTTCATTCACTAGAAACACTCATATTTTGGCTGATACAGTGTCGTTTCAGGCACAATAAACAGTTCTCTTGGCAATGAAACTAGATCACCTACTGAAAAATGCTCAAATTCTTCTGGATTATTTTGGTAGTCCAATTCCAACTCCAAATCCCCATTTTTGCCTTGACCAGCAAAAAGAATTCGTTTTTGAGTATCATCAATTGCTTTAACCAACCAGTCAGCCTCAAAGTCAAATTCTTCTTCATAAACGCTTGGAAATTGTAGCATTATCACCACCTCCTTCCTGTATCTACAGTTACTTCTAGTCTAAGAGATAATGGCAATTCTTGCGTTAAGGGGACAAATCATAGGAGATTTTTAAACAAAAAAAGCCATTGATAATCCATCAATGACTTATTAACGCTGGGCTTGCCTGCGTTCTTCTTGTTCTTCACGTTCATCACTTCTAGCACGTTCCATAAGTGCTTTTTTATTTGCCAGCTGAGAACCATTCAGGGAGGAAGACAATTGACGCATAAAGTCCGTATTCAACTTTACAGGTCCTTGAGACTGTTGCAACTGTGCTTTTTTGATCACTTTACGCTCTTGTAATTGCTTAGAAACTGTTTGAGCAATCTGACTTTGACTATCATCTGTTGATTGCAGTTTCTTATATAAACGTTTCAACTCAGAGAATCCCTTAGCATTAGCCACTCTCATCTCTTTTATGGCGGCTTCATCCGATAACTGACTCATCTGCTGATTTCTATTGTTGATCTGGTATTTCAACTGAAAAATAGAAATATGGGTCTGAAGCTCTTCAACGTAGTCACGCTTTGTCGTTGGCCTACCTTTTAGAAGCGTTAAAATATTATCATCTTGAATCTGGGCAGCCAATCCCAACTCAGCCCTAAGCTGCCTAATAGGAAGTTGTATAGCTCTAGGAGTAGCCTTTGAAACAGGAAGCGCAACACTATCTTCAAATTGAGTTTTTAAGCGCTCTTTCAAGGCTTTATCATCTTCTGAAAGCTTAAAATTAGGAGTCAATTGTAGTTCAATCGATTTCAATTCTTGCGTTAAGGACTGCTTTTTAAAATCCACAAATGGCTGATCAGAGGCTAAAGGTTGTATCTGTTCCAGAAGCTTTTGACGTACTTGCAATTCTTTCTGACTAGCCTCTAGCATACTGAGTTTTAAAGCGTAGCGGAAAGTCCCTAATTCACGACGTTCTTTTTCAGAAAGTGTTGATTTTGACTTAGCAGCATCTACTAACTCTTTCAACTCACTAGAAGAAAATAGAGAGAGGTCTTTCAAGGTTAAACTTTTCAGCTGAATATTTTCTGTTAGCTGACTAATATCATAAACAGTATCTGGTACAAATTCTGGCCGTCCTATCCCTTTACCATGCTTATCATAAGCTTCATAAATAGGCTTGATAATACTAATTGGCTGTTTTCCAGTTTTAACAGAATAACCCAATTTTTGCCAAGCTTCTAAACTTTTTACAACACTTGCTTCAGGAAGTTGATCTAAAATTTTCTTCTGGTTCAAAACAGAAAAATTCTCCAAATTTTTTTCCAGCTGAACGTCCTGTATTTGTGGAGCAGCCTCTTTAAACGATCGTAAGATATTATTGGCCAATCGTTCTCTTAGATCCATAATACGACGTGCCAAATGATGCTCTAGATCATACCCTTTTGATTCTGCCAGCGTTCTGATGGTTTGGCCATCAACTTTGCGTAGTTTTTCATAGACCTGATTTTTTTCAGCTGAATAGACGCCTTCATAAGCCAATAGAAATTCTCTAGTCTCTTTGAGAAATTCTTGATAGGCAGCACTACCTTCATTGCTTAAGTAGGAATCCAAATAGCGATCAAGAAAAAACTTACTAACCGCAAAATCCCTAGCATTTGATCCATAGCGCCACTTTTTATTAAGGGGTAAGTGATTGTAGGCTTGTTCCAAAAAATTTTTTTCAGCTGAAGAAGTAATCTTTTCTTCTTGGTAAACAGAGGTCATTAAATCTGCTTTGAGATTAGCTAGAATCTGTTCTTTTCTAAGAAGGTTTGATCGTGTTTCCTCTTTTAGCAAACCATGATACACACCGCTTTTGAAGCGATTAATTGTTTTTTGAGAAAAGTTTCCCTTATACTCCATCCGTCCACGGGGCCGATAGAATATTTTTTCACGGTTAGATTCTACTTCGGATAAACCAAAGTGAATATGGACATTGTCTGTATTGAGATGGATATTTCCCCACCAAAACGCAGAATCTGAAAGACCTTCTTTCTGAATTAGGGTTGGCATCATGTCACGCATAGCAGCCTTAATTGCTTTTTGATCCACTTGACCAGTCGCAACATCATATAATCCCTGCTCAGCAAGGAAAGTATTATCAAACGAAATAACACCCTGCCAAAGAAGAGAACCATTTTGATAAGCTGATTCCAACTTATTTTTGAGATCGTTTAATCGACGTTTTTGGAGATAGTCTGCTTCCTGAGTAAAGACGGCGGTTAATTCTTCAGATTGTTTTTCGGTTGCATAGGAACGGTTCATATAATCAATGTATTCCCTAAAATCCAACTGAGTTTCAGGGACAGCTTTCTGAATACGAGTCATCTCGTCTTCAGTCAATCCTTCAATCATTTGCCTGTTCGTTTCCAAGGACAGTTCTTCGTCAATTTTGACAGCTTCATCACGATTTGTATAATCCACATATTGACTATTAGCCTCTGTGTATTGCAGCATAAATGTAATATTAGGACTAGACGATACATTCATCACTTATGCTCCTCTCCTAATCAAAATAGCCCATCTTTCCTTAACATCAATCGTCAAACCATCAAACCAAAAATCATAGACAGGATTATTTTTCTTGAAATATTTATTAGCATCTGTGGCTTCTGGAACATATTTTTGAAAGAGTTCTTCTGCCATTCCTCCCAGTTTAGCTGTCCGAGAACCGTACTGAATTTTATCTTGGATTTTCAAGCAGCCACTCTTTATTAATTTCAAGTGAGCAATATGAGTAGGTAACCCTGATTGCTTCACTGCTTCATGAAAGTCTCCTGTTTCTAAATATATATCAACAATATCAGTCATTTGAATATCCTCAATGCGAATTCTTAATCGTTTGACCACGTGCCACATCTTCCTTAATAATGTCATCAATTCTGGCCATCAATTCATGTTGATCTGGATCAAAACGAGAATGAACAGACTCTAAATCTTGAATATCAAAATCACTACCTTTTGTGATAGCATGAAAATTAGTTAACTCTAAATAGAGCAGCTGATCCATTTGACGACGAATAGATTTTAAAGTCCGTCCATCATCCGAGTTGGCCAAATTTTTTTCCAGCCGAGATAACCTCTCAGAAAAATTCTGTTTATCTTCAGTTGATAAAAAAAGTTTATAAAAAACATCAATCAACTTAACAACAGTCGCCGACTGTTTTTGACCTGGACGTTCCAAACTCTCCCCTACATCTTCTAACAAATAGGCTTTGATTTCAGAAAACTTTTGTAGGGTTTCTTCGTTAAAATAGATATTAATTCTAGTTGCCATTATTTCTCCTTTACTGTGATTTTTTTGAACTCCCTGTTAAATAATGAATCTCATATCCTGGTTGAATGTTAAAAATATAAACATCAAAAGATACAGTATCATCTTCTACACTTTGTGCTTCTAGACGAATACCACGAGCAACTAATTCTACGTTTTTAAAAATAGGTGTTACTCGATAACGGACGTGATGATTTGTTTTCTTAATATAACCTGCGACTAAATTTTCATAGTACACCATTGATGATTTTTCATCTTTAAAGTTAGCATTAAGTGCACGTGTACCTGTAAATAGATTTTTCACATTTGCATTCTCACCACTTAATTGAAAACCAATCAAGTGAGAACGATTATACAAAAAATCTTGTTTACCATTAAACATGATTTTTTTATTTTTCCAGCCAGTCGGTTTGACAGATGAAATATCTTCACGTTCACTTTTTGGCATTAAATCTTTACCCAACATTGCTTCAGCAACCCCAACACGATTCAAAAGATCAAGGTTACTATATTTTTCCCATGAACCATTTTTCAAGCTCAATTCATCTGTCGTAAATTGCGCTTTCTCATTAATGACTATGACTTGATGTTGGCCATCAAATACTTTTGATTTTAGTTCCTCATTTTGTGTCTGATGACTATTTCCTAAGTCACCATTTTTTTCTTCAGATGAATTCGAGATGTTCAACTGACTGGGCAAATCATTTTGAGTAAATGCACTTTTCAAGGTTTGAAAATTTTGTGGCTGCACTAAAAAAATTGCAAGAAATAAAATACTGACTAGGAGAAATTTATTCTTCTTCATGAACGACCTCCTGCTCTTCTTTCAGCAGCCAGCGCATCAACATCATCCATAAATTGTAACCAGTCTGTCGTTAACTCTTCCACAATATCTTGTTTTGCATGATAGGCTAATAACTTAATTTCATTTTTGAGAAGTTGATCCAAAATCTGAGCTTGTTGTTCTTTAATATCTGACAACGTCGCTGCAAATTTATTATCATATAAATCAAGACCATCATTTTCGACAATACGATACAACTGAGACATCAAAAAATCAGCAAGATTAGGATACTGAAATTTTTCAGACATCATCTCTAATTGCACAAATAGTTCATCAGGAACTTTGCGTAATCTAATTTCCTTAGTCATCCCTTTCTACCTCACCTTCGTATTCCAACCATCGTGAAATGTGATCAGCATACCGACCCATTTTCGTTTCAAAGTCCGATAAAATTTCTGTCTGTTTTTGCGTTAATCGTAAAACATGATCGGACGTTAATTTCATATTTTCTAAATGAGCAAGATAGTTCGCTTCAGCAAAATTAAATTGATCCTTTTCAATCTTTTCACGCAAGACACGAACTAAAAAATCATTAAATGATTTCGATTTCGTTCTCTTGGATTGAGCTTTTAAATAATCAATTTCTTTTTCAGTTAAGCCACGTATTTTCAACTCTGTTCTTTTCGTTGCCATAAAAAATGATTATCTCCTTTCAAAAAAACAGCGCCCTTCTTTTTTCTTTTGACGAGGCAAAAGCTAAAAGAAGCAAAAAAGAAAACCTCAACCTCGCAACGTTACGAAAATAAATTTTCTACTTTTGCGGTTTTTCAAGACCTAGCCCACTTAATGTGTTCTAGCCCATGAAAAGAGCATAAGGGAAACTGTCCCATCGTACCGCTGGGAGTTGATAGTATCAACGTTTCCTTTGTCCCCAATTCTCTCGGCTACGCCTACTAAACACACACATATATAGCATACTTAAACACACTAAGTGTCAGTGCATATACGCCGCTTCCCACATCTAAACACACAACTAAGCCACACAGACACACACCCTGTTGCGTGTCTCAATTAGGTGTTTATTCAGCTGAAAATTGAAGCCTATTTAACATCACTGTTCTACATTCTCACGTTCTTTTTTGACTGCCTCACGTTTTGATTTTTCCTCTTCCTTGATGATCGCTAGCTCTGTTTTGAGATCATCTAGAATCGTTTCATAAGACTGATTTTTATCTTTTTTCAATTGAAGCTGAACGTAAAATTTGCCAATTTGTTGTTGAAGATTTTCTTCTGCAAGCTTCCGTTCATTTTCCAAAGAAGCAACTTTTTTCTTTGCTTCTTCCAGTTCCAAATCAATTTTATTGAGATTTTTCTTAGCCATATAATAGCCTCCTTTATTTGATAAATTTAGTATAAGGGATAATCAAATTCTCTGCATTAAGAGGACAAGTCATGAGTAAAATAAAAACTCCCCAATCTAATATTAGGGAGCATCATATTTTAAAAATCTTTCTTCAGTAAACCTTCACCGTTTTTTGTAAAAGCATCTCTTCGACTAAGTTTGAATTCAATTAATGGATGATCAAAATCTCCTATTATTCCAAATGGATAAACCCTAAAAACAGGATAATAAATCGTGTCTACATCTATAAAAGCCCGTTCCTTTTCTTCAAATGGCACTGCTTTATAACTGATACCTGTAAATACTTCTTCTCTATTTAGAAAACTTAATTCGACAACTCCCTGATACGGTTTTTTGATCACATGCTGGTTCATCATTTTCATCCGTTTGTCCGTATCTTTTTCATCCGCATCTGTGTAAAAATTGCACTCTGGAGGTAGCTCATCTGTTGTTTTTCGGATTCCTAAATAAGTTTTATTGAGCACATTTTTGAAGAGATAGACCTTAAATAATCTCGGTTGGATGAGAATTACCAGAGTTGCCAAAACAAGACTAATGAGCCAAAACGTAAAGAGACGATTGACCAAAAATTCTGTCAAAGCATGTTTCTTAATATAGACATTACCAGCTAGAAAGAATAAGTACATCACTCCTAACAAAAGAGGTTTTTTCATCCGTTTAACTTCTTTTGAGAGAAGCGTATGGATAACATCTGTTGTTATTTTAAACATAACTATCAATTCTAAAACTTTCACCGTAAAAGATTGAATATCTTGTGGCATGTAATAGGTCAGCAATCCTAAAAAGACAGCTGAGAAAAGATAAAATTGTCCCTTAAACAAGAATTTTATAAGCCAATTCAAGACACAAATCAATGATAATTTGATTCCATTCTTATTTAGTTCTTTCCATTTTTGAGTGTAATTTTTCATGATTTTTTTCCTTTCAATTTAGCTCTTTACTTCCGCATTTTGTTATTTCATCTCTACAGTCTCTATCGGACTTGAAAATTCAAATGTACCATCTTTGACAGCTGCTTCTTTTTTCTCTAGACTAGCAATTTTAGCCTGAACTTTTTCAATATTTTGAGTCGCTGTGCCAATAGACCTATTCTTAGTTTCAATGTTGCTTTCAATCGTTGCAATGTCCTTTTGATTAGATTCCAAATCATCACCTGAGAGATATTCTGCTTCTTTAAGTAAACCAGCTTTTCGTGCTTCATCATCCTCAATAGATGTTTTTAATTGCTTAATAGAATTATTTAATTTTTTAATCTGACTCTCTTGGAAAGATCTCTCTTCTGTGATTTCTGATAAGGCAAATTCCTCACGAGAAACCGTCCTTATTTTTCCCTTCTTAAGCTGACTGTTTTGAGTCGTCACATAGAATTGAACAACATTATCATCTCCCTTATCTTTTGTTTTAGATGGCTTCTCTTGATCATCTGAAGGACTGGAAACATCAATATCAATTGAGCTAGTAGAAACCGTCTTGTTCGTAATATCAATCGCATAGGCACCAAAATCCTTAGGCACGTTGCGAATAATGACAGAGATTTTATTGTCTACGATAGGGACAATTTCCATTGTGGTTTGATCTGTTTTCTTTTTAGCATAAAGGTTCCATTTGAGACGTTTGGTATCAATCCCACGATCAACTGGGGAGGTGGAATCTTTCGTTTCAAACTGGAGAACAATAATCCCTGTTTCAGGAGAATATGTTTGACTAGAGAGCCTGATTTCACCTGTGCCGTTCTCAAATGTTCTCTTTGTTTTTAGTTGATCATCCGTATAAGTTTGTCTTTGTGGGGAGTAGATAGCTCCCAACAATAAACTGATCCAAGCCGTAAACAGTATGGAGAAAATAACTAACTTTCGTTTAATCACATTTTCTTGAAACCATTTCTTAGTTACTATAAATGGTTTAGCGATTGAACTAGACTTCACTCTTTCAATCCATCGTTTAATTGTATCTATCATAAGTGACACATCCTTTCTGATTTGAGGTAATAAGTGTTAAAATAAAGATAATGAATTATCATTGAGAGGTATAGATTTATGAGTTTTCCATCTGCTTATAGCCTTGAGTTAAAAACTGATTTAACCGCTAAGGAGGCCTATGATTTTTCTCGTACTCCAATTGGTTCATCTCATCATTTGACTGATGCCAAAAAGTTTCAATGTGGTGAAAAATGTCCCTTCAAATTGACGTTAGCGAACTTCAATAATCCAGACTTTAACAAAACACCTTATTTTACTCCTGGAGCAAGAAATCAAGAGCATGACCCTGATAATTGTCAACGCATGATTGAACATTATCAACAAAGAGAACAAGAGGTGACATCAGAAAACCATGGTTCTTTTTCTCGAGAGAAAAACAAACTCATCATTGATCTAGATCTTGTTAAAGGATCACTAGCTATTGTCACTGAACCTAGACAAAAGAATGAAAGCACTCCATCATCTGAAATTAGTAATACTCAGATGACACATCAACGCTCTCGTTCATCTTCTACCGAAGATAACAAAACTTTTCGGAGTCATATCAAGCAACTTACTGCCCTTATACGCTATTTTTTAGAATACCAATCAGGCGAAAAATACACGTTCTACTCTAAAAATAAACAAGAAATTCAACTGGAAAGGTACTTTGTCAATCTAGCAGAAGCTGACCAAAAAGGAATCAACTTAGAGGTCGTTCATATCTATTACGACACTGCTACAGTAAAGTATTTTGATAACAAACTTCAGCCTGAAAAGAGCTATTTTTTAGTTAGATTTAACAGTAAATGCACAATAGATGGTGTTACTAATTACCCATCTATTACGATTAACAAAAGCCTCGCTGACCATCATGGAGTCAAAGGAAAGCTCAAAACGTTAGAAAAAGCAGCAAAAGATAAACAACTACTAAAGCTGTTTTACTTTGGTAAGTTTCGTAAACACAGCTCCAAAAAGTACATCAATCCCGACGTGGGGTATGAAGATATTTTGGACTATTTAGTTATCAGTTAAAATTTCAAAATCCAACAGTTCTTGGTGAGTGAACTCAATGATTTTATACGAACCAATAAAGCCAAAATCTTCTAGGAAATGACTTTCAACAGTTTGCTTGGCCTCTTCATAACTAGAAAAAACTCTTGTCCCACTAATTTCATCTGACCAAGCTACTTTCCCACTTTTTTGCGGAACTAACCAGACACTTTTCCCGATATTGATTTGAATCAGCACAGCATAATATTTTTGTTCCATTTTGAAACCTCCTAAATACAATTCATCTTTTCTGGAGCGAGATCCAACGTTAACCATAAGGCTTCACTTTCTGAAATATGCGTAAGCTTTCCACCTTCATCATTAAATCGGTGCAAGGTAAAAGTTCCATCAGGAAGTTTCCCTAGGACAACCATTCCTTCAGTTGTTTTCGTACGCCACAATTCACTATCGAATTGGAAGGCAGTTTCTGCCCACTTACTGATCTTTGTTTTTCGAGTCATTTAAAGCCTCCTTAATAGCTATCTTATCAGCCTTAATATCCTCTTCTCTGTCCTTAGCGGCATAGAAATAAAGCTGTGGTTTACCGTTTCTTAGCGTGACAAGTGTCGCTGCTTTTTTTACCTGATATTTTTTTACTAAAACTTGGCCAGATTCTGATTCTACATTGATGTAAAATGACGGATAAATACTCTTTTTAGCAGCAGTAATAACAGCTGTCTTACCTTTCTCACAGTAAGGACAGCCCTTTTTATAAAAGATCAGGTTCACATTCTGATTCACCGCAGTATCCACATAAACTTGCTCTGTGAGGTGTTTGTCATAATCCCTAGCCACATAATCAGTCCAAGTAGTTTGTATGCCAACAATCGTAAAAGATAACATTACAATAGCAGCTAGCGTACCACAAACTAGTTTTAAAATTTTAAATCGATTATCCATTATTCTTCTCCTTCCATAAACTCGAACAAATCTCCCTGAACGTAACTCACTTTTGCCAAACGTTTTATCTCCGATTTTAGACAATCAAAGGTTGTCATCATTAGATTGAATCGCAATGGGTCAAATTGTTCAAAGACACTCACCAGTGGTAACATTGGGAAATGATCCTTCTTCTCACTTTGAAGAAACTCAAGGACTTGTTTTTCTGCCTCAATCAGACCGTCCACTCTAATCAGCGCTGGGATGCTTGTAATCGCTTCTCCATTCTGATAAAAGGTCAAAGCAATATCTCCAGGCTTAATTGTCTCAAATTCAGGAAAATCAGCTGTTATCTTAAAATAGTAGGCGAGTGGTTCCTGACCTAATCCTGTTAAATAGTACCCACGTACAATCTTAATATCATCCATTATCTTCCTCCTTTCAGCAAACTTTTTCCACCTTAAAGGGAGCCTGATAACATTTCGGATAATGCATAATTCTCTTCGTTCGTTGGATAGGCATTGGTTTTTGATAGTTCTCTTGCATGTATTGACTGGCCAACCCTCTACTCTCAAATACTAAAAGACAATTATTTTCGTCACAGAGGTAGTCTCCTTCTTCAAAACTAAAAATAATGTATTTCATTTCTCTTTTCCGCCTTTCTCTTTAATTTGAGAAATTATTGCATGATAGTCGTTTTCTAATTCACTATCATATCCATTATCGTATCTAATAGCGTGGTTGCCCGTTAGGATTTCTGCTATTAGAACAACAAATAGAACTACTACAATACTAATAACTAATAATAAAGTTTTCATTTCCTCTCGTCCTCCTTTATGATTCCTACACTATAACTTAGTATTTCAATACTAATGATAATGACTATTTTAGTTACTGCTATTTCTGCCTCTCAGTATCAGAGATATAAATGTAAGGCAGTTTGCGGGTTTAAAATTTCTTCTGCCTATCAACCAATATCTGCTTCAAATAAAGACACTTGTGTCACTCGTTTAAGCCCATTTTTAACTCCTTCTAGCACCCGTTTGGTAAACCCTAAGCTTTCTTCAAAAAAAGCTGCAATACTAGCAAAATAAGCCTCCTGGCGTTCTTTTTTCACTTGAATCAGGGACAAGACAATGGCTTTCACAGAAGCTAATTTAATCCCTCCATAACGACCAGATTTAATTGTATAGAAGACCTTTTGATCCTGTTTCAAAGCTTTTAAAACCTTATCCAAGCTTCTTTCAGGAATACTGAGTGTTTCTCTAAGTGCCTTCTTTGTCGTCTGGATAAACGGGTCTCCAGCTTCATGTGTTGTCCGTTCTAAATAAGCCATGATGTCTGCTTTCCACTCTGACAGATGACTATATTTGCGATCTGCACGTTTCTTTTTGAATTTGTACCAGCGTTGTTTAACGAATAGATCAGTATGTTTGAGATTCTTATTCACCCACGCTTTACATAATAGTGTGATGTACTCACGGCTAGCAGCTTCGTATTTGCCAGAATAGGCACTCGCAATGAGCTTCAGGAGTTCCCCTGAATGGACTGGTTCATCCAATCCTAAGTTGAAATCATTCAAAATGACCTCACAATCGCCCTGAGAGACACCAGATGAGAAGTTAGCAAGAGCTAATGTAAAAAGTACGCTGTTTCTTCCCATCAAGGCTTTCGCTCCCTTAATGTTCGACTCATTCAGAAGCATCTGATACCAGGGCTCATCAATCTGCTTTACCCCAGCAGTTCCTGATATTACACTTAGATTCGGTTTCTTGCTTGGAAAGGGGAGATTAGATTGCTTCATAGACCAGTCTAACCACTCCTGAAAGGAATAGGTGTATTCCTTGTGGAAAAACTCAATATTGTCTGTTCGTGGCATCCGTGCAATCCCAAAATGGTTGCAGGTCATATCAACTGGTAAATTTTGAGCAAAATAGTTTCTCAAATTTTGCGAGATAGCCTTAGCCACTTTGACCACTCGAAATTGTGAATGAGTGGTCACATAAGCTGCTTGTCTCAGGACAAAATAAGCCTGGTAGCCTTTATCTGATTTTAGAATCAAGGTTGGCATAAATCCTAGATCAATAGCAGCTGTTAGGATGTCTCCAGAAGTCATCTCTTCAGCAGAAGGAGTAATATCAAAATCTATGTAAAAAGTATTAATCTGTCTCAGATTATCTTCAGCATGTCCACGTGTAATTTGTCGTTTCTCGTCGCTATAAGAGCCATAGCGATAGACATTCGGTGTCCAATGCGTAAAGCCATCTTGATTCTCAAAAATAGCTTCCATCGATGTCAGAACAACCCCACGTGCCTTTACCATATTAGCCTTAGAACGATAGGCAAATATAGCCCCACGTTTTCCTTCTTCAGCTGAAGAGACTAATTTCAGGTGGCTATTCTTAAATTTGGTTTGTCTTAACCCATCTTTGAGGATTAAGTTACAGATTGTCTCTATCTGTTTTACCATTTAGGTCTCCTTATTTCTTTTGAAAATAGCTTCTTCATTTTTTCAATGCCTCTCAATAATTAAATTTGTTCCTTAAGAAGTTCTTCCGGCATCAATTTCGTTTCTTTTGCATGGTCAAGACCATCTACATATGCCTCAAAATCAACATTCTCAATCTTTACTTTAGTTTCGCAACTTTTCAATTCTCCCATACGCCGTTTTTGTTCTTCCGTTACTTCTGCTGGGACTTGCACCATCAACGCAAATTCTTCTGAGGTTTGTGCCTGTTTTCTAAATCGCTCGTCTAGTCCTGCAAGAAATCCTAACAAGTATGACTTTTTATAATCTTTCCAACGTGCCTTGGGAATTATAGAAAAGAACCGTTTTAATCGATATTTCAGATATAAGATAGCTCCTTCATAAACCTTAGTACACAATTCAGCATCGGACTGATAGCCAAAGAAGATAATCTGAGTAATTCCTTCATCCACAACCCTTCTTCTTATCACTTTACATCTAAAATTTTCACCTAGAATAGCTGCTAATTTCTCTTGCCACCAAGGCATTCTATACTCCCAGGTGCCTACTGTTTCTCCAATCTTGTTTTTAGTTTGAGTAGTTATTACATCATTCATAGATAGATTGTGCTTTACCATGAGTTTTTGAGCCATTAGAAGTGCTGTTTGTCCTTCCTCATCATTTGGCGCATCATAAGCTAATTCAAGAAGGTTCTGTATCTTAAAAATAACCTTGTTATTCATATCAATCCTCACTTCTATACTTTCTAGGCAGGCAGCTAGCGTAATGTTCTGATTCATTCACCGCTGCATTGTGAAAAATCATGTTATTAGCAATAATTTCCTGCCATTTAGGAATTTCATCACGATAAATACGGTCAAGTCCATAAAATTCTCTTACAATGAATCGAACTGCTCCAATGTGGTCTCCCAAACCAACTACACACAATACATCATGTTCCATATCATAGACCCAGTGACTTTTTGAATTTGTCAAGGTTTCCCAAGCGAATTCTCTATCTCTCTCAAGAAAGTCATAACCTGGTCTATAGTAAACCTTCGTCTGATAAGGTTCATCATTAAAACCATAAAAACAATGACTACACAGCGTTCTATTTTTATCTACCCACCAGCAAGGACCATACTTTTCATCGATACAAGGGGTAATCCAATTACATCCGCATCGTCTACAAATTCCTGTTTCCATGTTTTTTCTCCTAATCAGGTAACAATCGTTTTAACTCGGTTGGGAAGCCATTTTCTACCCAATTTTCAATCATCTTATCTATTTCTTCTTGAGTCATAACTTCTCCTTTAGTTAGCTTTCATACTCTGTGGAAGAGTTGAGTTTGGCAAACAATAACCATCCTGTAAATCTCTCTTCAAATAAAATTCAGGACTTGTAGTTGTTACATAGTCGCTTCTCTTCCAGTTTCGTCGAAGACGTGTATTAAACAGGGAAATTCTTGCTTCAATCTCTTTGAACTTGAATCCTAGCTTCAAATACGTTGTAACAATTTCATGAACATGTTCTTTAGATTCTTTATTTCTAACTCTATTATGGATAGCTTGTTCTTGGTCTTCCATTATCAAACTTTTCTGATATTGGACATAGAGTACTCTCATATTTTCGATTTTCCTCTGCCAGCTCAAGTTATAAGGTTTACCAGAGTACTTATTTACCAAGTTTCTAACAGGATCTTTGAATTTCATCTGAATAGAATCAAACTCCCCTAAATCAGTTAGAGGATCAATGAAACCCATTGGCTCGCTACTGATCAACTGATCATAAAATTTATTTCTAATCATTCTAGCCTCCTAGTTATACCTTGTTGTAAGCACTTTTTAAGACGTATTTACCAAGTTCATTTCCTCAAATAAATTAATTTGACGAAACATAGTTTGTGACTCCTTTTGACTAGAAATAGAATCTCCATTTTCTTCAGTTACATCTGAATTCGTTTCCTGATCGTGGTCAATGACTTCATAGATTTCTAAAGTGTTAATATTCATCACAATTTCCAATTCCTTCATGGTAAGACTCCCTTCTTTATGAGATTTTAAGCGAACAAAAAGGAGAACAGATTTCTCCGTTCTCCCCATAAATACAGGATTATTTCTTATTCTAAAAACTCTTACCACTTACGGGTCAAACCTGATTTTCATAAAAAGATTCATCCTTTCTCAATAATATGGTAGAATAATATAAAAGGGATTACACAAGGAGGTTTCCAATGAAAAAATCCATAGTATTCGTTTTTACTATATTTATCCTTATCTGTCTGAGCGCTTGTAGTATTTTAGGCATCGGCCGAGGTGAAACGTACCGCGGAAAATGGAAAGCACAGGGTTCCTCGGGAGAAAATATTGACCTAGTTTTCGAGGAAAACACTGGAAAATTAGGAGACAAGGAATTTCATTATGTTCTTGATAAGTCTGGATATGAAGACAATACAAAATATTATTCCATCACTGTCAACGATACTTATCACTACACTATTGCTTTTCCTGACAATGACCTCAAAATTGCTGTTCTTTTAGAACCCGACGACCCTAGAGATCCCTTATATGGGGAAATGCTTTATGCAATGAATCGTCAAAAATATCCTGATTTCCAAAAATATATAGATAATTATTTGAATTAGCCCTATTCTTTGAAAGCTTGTTAAACAAAAGAAAACCATTCTAAATCTAGAATGGTTTTTATTATTGACTTTTAGTCCGTCTCGCTCCGTTAGGTGCGAGACAAATAAACCACCCGCTATGCGGGTGCGCATCGAAGGTTATACCCAAAAAACTCCCAACGCGATACAATAAAGGTGTTCAAGCCAATTGTGAAGCGAAAGGAGAAAAAATGGTGCAAAAGGCACATAGTTTATCACACACAAAGTGGATGTGTAAATATCACATTGTGTTTACACCTAAGTATAGACGAAAAGTTATCTATAATCAATATCGAAACAGTTTGGGTGAAATATTCCACCGATTATGTGGTTATAAAGGAGTTGAAATTATTGAGGGACACTTAATGCCAGATCATGTACATATGTTAGTAAGCATTCCACCAAGGATAAGTGTTTCTAGTTTCATGGGATATTTAAAAAGTAAAAGTGCTCTCATGATGTTTGATAAGCACGCCAATCTCAAATATAAGTTTGGGAACCGACATTTCTGGGCAGAAGGCTATTACGTGAGTACAGTTGGCCTTAATGAAGCCACCATCAAGAAATATATCCAAGAGCAGGAAAAGCATGATATAGCGTTGGATAAATTGAGTGTAAAAGAATATGAGGATCCCTTTAGGGATAGTGGTAAGTAATGCAACCACCTCTTTGAGAGGTTTGTGACGAGTCAAGAGCAATGAGGCTTGAACAAAGTGAAAGCCAGCGTCTTTAGGCGCTGGCTGGTGATGTGGGCTTATAGCCCCGGAACAAACCACCCGTTAGACAGGTGGTTATGATTTATCTGTATTTCAAAACTTTAATTAAAGTGAATTAACATCAACCTTGATACCAACACCTTGTGTAGTAGTGATAGTCAAGTTAGTTACATAAGTACCTTTAGCAGTAGCTGGTTTTGCTTTTTGGATGGTATCGTTGAATGCTTTGAAGTTTTCAACCAACTTGTCAGCTTCAAATGAAACTTTACCAATAATAGCCTGTACGTTACCTGCACGGTCTGCACGGTAAGTGATTTTCCCGCCTTTAGACTCTTCAACTGCTTTAGCAACATCCATTGTTACAGTACCAGTTTTAGGGTTTGGCATGAGGTTACGTGGGCCAAGGATACGTCCAAGACGTCCAACAAGCGCCATCATATCTGGTGTAGCAATAACTACATCAAAATCAAGCCAGCCACCGTTAATTTTTGCAACGAGGTCATCTTCACCCACGAAGTCTGCACCAGCAGCTTTCGCTTCTTCAGCTTTTGCACCACGTGCAAAAACAAGAACGCGTGAAGTTTTACCAGTTCCGTTTGGCAATACCATTGCACCACGGATTTGTTGATCTGCTTTTTTAACGTCGATGTTCAAGTTGTAAGCAACTTCTACAGTTGCATCAAATTTTGCAAAGTTAGTTTCTTTTGCAAGAGCTACAGCTTCTTCTACGCTGTATGCTTTTGTGCTGTCGATTTTCTCAAGAGCAGCACGAAGTTGTTTGCTTTTTTTAGCCATTTTTTATTCTCCTTGTAAGTGGTTCAATCGATTTTCATCTCCCACGTCACTTCTCGAAATGATGAAGTCTTGCGGGTCTCCAGCGATTTATATCGCATGTTTGGGGGTCATTGATTAGTCAACAACTTTGAATCCCATAGAACGAGCAGTACCTTCGATCATACGCATTGCAGCTTCAATGTTTGCAGCGTTCAAATCTGGCATCTTAGTTTCAGCAATTTCTTGTACTTGCGCACGAGTAACTGTTGCAACTTTCTTCTTATTTGGTTCGCCTGATCCTTTTTCAGTACCGGCAGCTTTTTTCAAAAGAACAGCAGCTGGTGGAGTCTTTGTAACGAAAGTAAATGATTTGTCTTCGTATACAGAGATAACAACTGGAATGATCATGCCTGCTTGATCAGCTGTACGAGCGTTGAACTCTTTAGTGAATCCCATAATGTTGATACCGGCTTGACCAAGCGCAGGACCAACTGGTGGAGCTGGAGTAGCTTTACCAGCAGGGATTTGCAATTTTACAAGTTTTTCGACTTTTTTAGCCATTTTTAAATCCTCCTTTGTGGTTTTGGCGGTAAATAAAGATTTTTACCTCCCACAAGTATGCTTTTCGCATACCTTTCCATTATACACTAATCTTTCTAAAATGCAAGAAAAAATTCTTATCTTTTCGCATTTTTATGGTAAAATAGTTGTATGGTATTATTAAAAATTGCTTCAGTATTATTTATCTTTTTAACCCTCATTTTGACTATTATC
The DNA here is from genome assembly GCF_902460385.1 of Streptococcus sp. Marseille-P7376. NCBI lineage: Bacteria > Bacillati > Bacillota > Bacilli > Lactobacillales > Streptococcaceae > Streptococcus > Streptococcus sp. Marseille-P7376. The sequence goes on along the minus strand of NZ_CABPTS010000004.1, from coordinate 29,571 downwards.
ACGGTGAAAGTCTTTAAATTAAAGAAATATGGTTTGAATTTTGCAGACTTGGCTTTCCCTTTCTTTATTGTGGAGTTTTATATCATCTCAGACAAGGCTTTCTATCACAGTCTTTTGCCTCAGCTGGTTTTAGCGCTCTCTGGTCTGGCTATTGCTATCACAGTTTATTTCCTAAAAAAGAAACAAACTTTTTACTATCCCAAATTTTTCAAATTCTTCTGGCGGGCCGGTTTTCTCTTGACATTCTTCATGTATCTAGCTATGGTCATCAGTATATTTATTTTGCAGTGAAAAAGAGCCAAGGCTCTTTTTTTATTCATGAAGCTCCAGAGGCAAGCCATCGGGATCAAAAAAGAAGGCCATCTTACGCCCGTCAAAGTCATCATAACGCAGCTCAGTATGGGGAATTTCTAAACGATCAAATTCCGCTAGAGTAGCCTCTACATCTGTTACTCGAAAGGCTAGATGCCGCAAACCGGTATGTTCTGGATGAGGTAGAAATGGCCGTTTGGGAGCTTTTTCTTTGATGAAAATTTCCAGAGTCAGATTCCCCTTGCGAACATTAAAGAGAATGTCCTCCTTATCTGGCCGGTGGTGCTCATCCAGCATCTCAAAGCCAAGCTTATCCACATAAAAGGTCTTGGTCCTAGCATAATCATGACAGATAATAGCAATATGGTGAATAGTGTCTAGTTTCATAACTTCTTTTCCCTTCGTTCTTAAGTAGAGAAAATCTGCCGGCTGACTGCTGGCAGATTTGTGTTTCATTGAATTATTTTCTTCCTGGCAAACTAATCAAATGAAAGATTAATTGGTCTGCAAGACCTTTCTCGGTTTTGTGCCTTCAGCTGGTCCAATAACGCCGGCTGCTTCCAGCTCTTCCATGAGGCGAGTAGCCCGATTAAAACCGACCGATAGTCGCCGCTGAATCATAGACGCACTGGCCTTCTGCGTCTCGATAACCAAGGCTTTAGCTTCCTCAAAGAGTGGATCGCCCTCATCGTCACCTCCGCCAGACTCCATATCGCTTTCAGATACTTCACCAGGATCAAAGCTGTCGTCATAGTCAGCTTCAGCTTGATTCTTGACAAAGGCAACGATGCGCTCCACATCTTCATCTGAGATAAAGGAGCCCTGCAGACGAACCGGATGATTTTCATCAATAGGCTTAAAGAGCATGTCCCCACGACCCAAGAGTTTTTCTGCACCATTTTCGTCCAGAATGGTCCGACTGTCTGTTCCGCTAGACACAGCAAAGGCAATCCGAGAAGGCACATTAGCCTTAATAAGACCCGAGATAACATCTACAGATGGCCGCTGGGTAGCCAGAATCATGTGAATCCCAGCCGCACGCGCTTTTTGTCCCAGACGAATAATGGCGTCTTCCACTTCCTTGCTGGCCACCATCATAAGGTCAGCCAGCTCGTCCACGATGACGACGATTAAAGGCAGGGGAACCTGCTTGTATTCTGACTGAGCATTGTACTCGGCTACTTTAGCATTGTAGCCGGCAATGTTACGGGCACCAACCTTGGAGAAGAGTTCATAGCGGTTTTCCATCTCGTCTACAACCTTCTGGAGGGCACGGCTGGCCTTGCGAGGATTGGTTACGACTGGGATAAGCAAGTGGGGAATGTCATTATAAACAGACAGCTCCACCATCTTAGGATCCACCATCATAAACTTAACTTCATCCGGTCTGGCCTTCATGAGAATGCTGGCTATAATGCCATTGACTGCCACAGATTTACCAGAGCCAGTAGAGCCCGCTACCAAGAGATGGGGCATCTTAGCCAAGTCAAAGGAGCGAACAGAGCCGTTGACGGCCTTACCGAGCGGAATTTCTAAGAGCTTGCTAGCATCCGTCTTCGACTGGTCCCAGAGTTCTCGGAAGGTCACGGTCGCAACTTCAGAGTTGGGCACCTCAATCCCAACTAGGGATTTCCCAGGAATTGGTGCCTCAATCCGCACATCCTTGGCAGCTAGAGCTAGAGCCAGGTCATCCGCCAGATTGGAAATCCGATTGACCCGAACACCAACAGCTGGCTTGACCTCGTACTTAGTGACGGAAGGTCCGATTTCAGCCCGCTCAACAGCAGCCTTTATCCCAAAGCTAGCAAAGGTCTCTTCCAAAATCTTGATATTCTCGCGAACAATCCGTTTTTCTTTAGTCTGGTTCTTAGGCTTGTCAGGCGCAAAGAGATTGATGGTCGGTAGTTTATAGTCCAGACTTTCCTTGGCTGTAAAATCTACTTCGACATCTGCGTCAGCTTCTTCTATCTCCTCTTCGTGGCCAAAATCTAGCGGCTCATGAGGATTATAGTCGCCCGGTTCATCATAGTCTACATCATCAAAATCAACCGGTGTATGAGCCAGATCCTCATCATCTAAAATCTCACCCGCCTCAGGATCCACTCCAAGTCCTTCTTGTTCCACCTCAATAGCTTTCAGAGCTTCTTGAGCAGCCCTCTCTTCTCGCTCAAGGAATCTTTGCTGCCGCTTTTCTTCCCTCTTTTCACTCCACTGTTGGAAAGCTATGCTTAATTTCTCAGCAATATCATAAATCGACCATGGACTCATGAGCAGGACTCCAAGCGCAATCAGAAGCAAACCGATAAAATAGGAGCCGATATTTGAAAAAAGAAAAGAAATCGGCGCATAAAGAGCCGCCCCAAGCAAGCCCCCACCAGCAAATGAGGTCACTTTAAAAGCCAGCAAATCTGTCAGGACTCGCGTGAAAGTTGTGGATAAAATCTGCCCTTTCAAATGCAAAACGTGAACAAAGTAAGCTTGAAAAATCAAGCTCAAACCCAGAAAAAAGCTGATAAAGCCTGAAATTATCCCTTCATGCTTATGCAGCCATTTGAAGAAAAAGAGATAGCCCAAACTGGCCAAGATAGCCACATAGGCCATACTGCCCACCAGAACTCGAATTAAATTATAAATGGTGACCCCGAAGGCACCTAGTTTTAGAGCAGCAAACAACAAAACGATAGCCAAAACAAAAGTGGCAATCATCCGTTGAATCGCTTTCTGCCTTTCTAATTCTGCTTTTGTCGGCCGTCTAGTAGTCCGACCTTTTTTCGTATTTTTCTTATTTGCCATAATTTTCATTATAACACAATCTAGCTAGTTTTAGATAATCAAACTCAAGTTGTTTCAATTACTAGAAAATCTTATGATTTTTTTATTGTGCACTTATATTGTATACTCAAGACATAAGAAAAGCCCAGAAAATTCCTTCTCAGCTTTCCTTTCTCTATTCTAGATTCACCATAAAAGAGGCCCATTTTTTCTCAAAACTCCTTTTGCATTTTAACAAAGAGGTGAATATCGCCATTGCTTTCCTGTGGGATGCGCCTCACCATTTCAAATCCCATGTTGAGATAGAGCTGCTGGGCTCGATGATTGAAGTCAGCCACGGATAGCCTTAGGACTTGGGGCGCAAAATTTTCCATGATAAAGCCCAAAATTTCCTGCAGAAATGCAGCGCCTTGACCTTTTCCGCAGTGCTCCGGCTTCATCCCCAAACCAAGTTCCAAAGTTCGCTCTCCTTTCTGATCCAAGCAGAAAAATCCATAGAGCTTCCCCTCTCGCAGAACTTGATAATAACGGTCCCCACGCGCTTCTGAGGAGACCATTTCTTCATAATCCTCTAGGTCATTTTTCATGTCATAAAAATCATAAGGTGCCTCATAATGCCAGTCCTTAGCAATTTCCAAAGCATGTTGCTGGTTTAGTGGTTCAATCATCATCTACTCCTCTTTTCTCTAAAATTTCCAATAAAATTGTTTCTGGTCTGCTTTTTCGCTGCAGCCGAGGCTGCGGTAAAATTCATGGGCTGCGGAGCGGGAAATACCTGAATTAATCCGAATCCCTGTGTAGCCTGCGGCTTTTGCCTCTTCACGCAAAGCTTGCATCAGTGCTCTGCCATGTCCCTGCCCTTGAAAATCCTGAGCGACGGCCAAAGCCAAGAGATTGAGCAAGGACGGGAAATAGAGACAGTCGTAGCTAACCGCATGGGCGTAGCCTATGACCTGTCCATCTGCTTCAGCGACCAAAATCAAATGCTGGTCATTCTCTAGCAGCCTCTTCAGTTGAGCCTCCGTCGCTTTCCTATCGAAATCATAGCCCAGGCACTCTGCATTAAGCCGCTGAATAGCTGCAGCATCTCTTAGTTTTACTTTACGAATCATCTGTCACCTCGTTCTATTCTTTATTATAGCAGAAAAGCAGTCTTTTTGACTGCTTTCAATAAACTATTCTCCCAACTGTTTCCTCAACCAAGACTCAGCCTCCTCTAAATGCTGGTCTGTTAGGACATAAGGGCGAATTGCCTTATGTTCATAGGCCACACCATATCTACAAAAGCTTATTTCTATCTCTCACCCTTGGAAAATACAATCATCAATCCAGAACCAGCTATACCTGCTAAAATAACGAGACAGATATTTTTCAGAGGATAGAGCCAATCTTTATTTTCCTCATGCCACCTTGACTTCCAAAGCCCAACATAGTCAGCGTTCATATGTTCGGGTTGATTCAGCTGGATATTGATCACAATGGCTAGTAGGAGCAGGGCAATTAAGAGCAGGATAAACAGCCAAACTTTCTTCTTTTTCGTTAGGTTGAACTTCTTCATTCTTTTCTCCGTATATTTCCTATCTAGTATAACTTCTTTATTTTATTTTTCTCTCGCTTCTATTTCCGAATGGCGATAACCGTAACCGAAGTAAATCAGAATTCCCAAGAACAGGGCAATGCCAAAGGCCAGCCAAGTGTCCCAAGTGTACTGAGTCATAAAGGAAAGGCAGATGACAATGGACAAAATCGGTGTCAGAGGTACAAGCGGAGTTTTAAATTCTCCTGCCTTGGGCTGTCCCTTTTCCTTCCGCAACTTCAAAATGGCAAAGGCCAGCATAATCAGGTAAGCTAATGTACAGATATTGAGGAAGGAGGCGATGCTAGCCAGAGGGAAGATTCCGGCACAGATAGCCGCCACCACTCCCACCAAGATGGTTGCGTTTTGGGGCACTCTGCTCGTTGCAGTTAATTTTTTAAAGGACTTAGGTAACAAACCATCACGCGCCACACTGTAAATCATCCGAGACAAGGCATAAGTCATGGTAATGCAGACAGTTATCAGGGTCAAAATAGCCACGATGGAAACATAATTGGCCGCCCAATCCAGCCCAATACTACGAAGTGAAAAGGCTACTGCATCTGGAACATTAAGCTTGGTGTAATGTACCAGTCCAGTCAAGACCAAGGTTACCAAAATATAGAGAATGGTGACGATACTAAGGGACAGGACGATTCCACGCGGTACATTTTTTTGTGGCTCTTTAATCTCGTCCACGGACATAGAAATCGACTCAAAGCCCAGAAAAGCAAAGAACATCAGAGAAGCTCCTGCCATAATCCCCGTCTGCCCGCCATAGATCTGGCCAAAGCCGAACGGAGCAAAGTCGGACCAATTCTCAGGTCGTAGATGAAAGAGCCCAACGAGGATAAATAGGGCCAAAGCTGAGAATTTGAGGACTACCAAGGCAGAGTTGAAGCGCAGGGCTGCTTTTGAGTTTAAAAGTACAACTCCTGTAACAAAAAACACAACCAAAATAGGTAAAATATCAATGTATGTTCCCATCTGTGGATCAAAAGTTCCATTTAAGGCTGTTGGCAACTGAAGACCAAAACTACTAAGCAGTCCCTTTAGATAGGAGGCCCAGCCAGAAGCGACACCAGATACAGCTGTCATAAATTCCATGATAGTCAGCCAGCCGGCCATCCAAGCCGGAAATTCTCCTAAAACAGCGTAGATATAGCTATAGGCTCCGCCATTAGCCGGAACCCGCGAAGCAAACTCCGCATAAAATAGAGCACAAATACTGACACACAGGGCAGAAATCACGATAGATACAATCAAAGCTGGACCCGCATACGTCGCTGCGCCGATTCCCGTAACAGTGAAAATGCCTGTACCGACCATGGCACCAATTCCCAAAAGAATTAAATCTACCAGCTTCAGATGCTGCCGCATACCTGTCCGGTCTTTACTGGCATCTTTTTTTCGAAAAATATTCATTTTAATCCTCGCAAAAGTATAGATGGTTTATTATATCATAGATTGCTGGATTTAGAAAAGCCCGTTTTCTATCCAGCCTTGCTGCCACCTAGAAAAAAACAGCAAAATAAGAAGCTGGGAAAACCCAACTTCTTATATAGAAACAATAGTGTGATAACTGCGGGAAGTAATCATAAAGACAATCACATAGCTGATAAAGAAGACCGCACAAACGCCTAGCGTGACCGTCAGCATGAGTGTTGCATTAAGCACTCCTAGGGCGGACAAGATTAAGCTCAGCATGTGATAAGCAAAAGTCAGATGGATAAAGGCAAAGGCCAGCGGCAGGAAGAAAACAATCAAAATCTGCTTCCGAATGGTTTGTCTGATTTGCTTTTCATCCAGACCGACTTTTTGTAAAATCACAAAGCGATCCCGATCCTCGTAACCTTCTGAAATCTGCTTGTAGTAGATGATGAGAATGGTTCCCAGCATGAAGACGATTGAAAGGAAAATCCCGATAAAGAACATACCACCCAGCATTCCTTTGATTTCTTGTTTCTCAAAGGCTGTCACCGAACCATAAACCGCTTGATTTTCCGTCAAGGTCAGATTAAACTGATGCAACTTTTCTTGATAGGCATCCTTCAGCTTGCGCTGTTCTTCTGCTGGTAAATCTAGATTGAGACCACCATAATAATCAAGGTTCACAGCATATTTGTCCATCAGTGTAGAGAATACTTGACTTGGATTTTTAAGGACCATGTAGATTTTCTCTGGGATAATCATGTTCATCTGATCTGGCAAATGACCAAAGATAAAGTCTTCTTTGAGCTCTTCTTTGATTTTAAAGGTCTGGCCAGCAAGCTGCAAGTCTTGCTGGGAATCCAGTTTCACGCCTTGCTGGAAGAGCGCCGCTTCGTCATCCCCAAGATTCAGATTTTTCCCCGTCATACTCTGATAATCCGCTTCTGAAACAGCTAGAATGTAAGTATTCGGCGTGACAAATCTCTGATCGGCAGCAAAAATATCAAGCTGGTTTCCGACGCGACTTTTCACTCCCATCGTATAATATTGATAGACGACTTTCTTCGTGACTGGCAACTGCTGCTCATTCGCAAACTCTGTCAGCACTTGCTCCATCTGCTCACCCGTGACTCCTTTTCCTTGAATACTCATATCATGAGGAAACAAGGCTTTTTGCATGTAGTCCCCACCAGCATAGATATTGGCTCCACCAGATAAGGTCACCAAGACCATGGTTGATAGGATCGCAATCGTTGCCAGCCCCACCGCATTTTTCTTCATGCGGAAAATCAGGTTGGAAACGGAAATCATGTTATTAGGTTGATAGTAATAGGACTTCCTTTTTTTCAAAAACTGCAGAAAGACTGTAATTCCCGCATTAAAGAGCAGATAGGTCCCCAGAATCACAAAGAGTACCGCGACAAAGAATGTAAAAATCGCTGATAAAGGATTGGTAACTCCTAGCGCAAGAAAGTAGCCAAATGCCAATGTTGCGAGTCCAAGCACAGTTTGCAAGAATAAAAAGCGACTTTTCTTTTCTCCGCTATTCTTTTCTTTGATCAATTGAAGAGCATCTAGTTTTCTCAGTCTCAAACCATTGCTAATCATCAAGCAGAAAAAGACAAAGGCATAAAAAACAGCAACGGAAACGACTACAGAGGGCTGGAAAGTCGAAACCAGCACAACTTTAACCCCCATGATTTTCAGCAAAAGGGCATAAATTAGCTTGTCAAATAAGAGCCCAAGTCCCAAACCAAGGAGAAGGGTAACCAAACCAAATACCAGTAATTCAATTACCACCATGACAAAGAGGTGGAATTTATTGAGCCCTAGCACACTGTAAAGGCCCAGTTCTTTGGAGCGATTCTTGAAAACAAAGCTATTGGCATAAAAAACGATAATGCTAGTCGTGATACTGACAATAACCATCCCTAGAGAAAGAACCATGGAAATAGCACTTGCTCCGGTCATTTTTACTAAATTGGGATTAAAAGTCAGGGAGAAAAAGATATAGGAGATGGCGATGGATAGACAGGTCGCCAGTGCGAAAGGATAATAAAGCTTACGATTTTTGACTAAGTTAGAAAGCGCAAGCTTACTGGTTAATCTAAGCATGAGCTGCCACCTCACTTGCCATGACCGTCAGCGTATCGGAAATTTCTTGGAACATCTGCCGCTCGGTCTTGTCACCGCGGAAGATTTGATTATAAAGAATCCCATCCTTGATAAAGAGCACCCGCTTGGCCCGACTGGCAGCTGAAGTCGAGTGGGTTACCATGAGAATGGTCTGGCCGCGGTCATTGATATCGTCAAAGACATCCAAAAGAGCAGCCGAAGACTTGGAATCCAAGGCTCCTGTTGGTTCATCCGCCAGCAGAATCTCAGGCTCAGTGATAATGGCGCGGGCTACTGCCACCCGTTGCTTCTGACCACCAGAAATTTCATAAGGGAACTTCTCTTGGAGTTTGTTAATCCCCAGCTCGTTGCAGGTCGTAACCAGCTTTTGCATCATCTCGGTAATGGGACGACGAGAGAGGACCAGAGGCAGGAGAATATTATCCTTGACCGACAGGGTATCCAGCAGGTTGAAATCCTGAAAGACAAAGCCTAATTTCTCCCGGCGGAAGCTGGAAGCCTGGCTGTTTCTGATGGTTGCTGTGTCAGTTCCGTTGAGAAAGACGCGGCCCTCAGTTGGCTTGTCCAGCATGGCTAGGATATTGAGCAGGGTGGATTTCCCAGAGCCCGACTCCCCCATGATGGCGACATATTCGCCTTTTTCTACCGTAAAGTGAATGTCTTTCAGCGCTTCTACTTGGCTGCCCTGAAAGCGGGTTTTATAAATCTTTTTCACGTGCTGTACATCTAATAATGTCATTACTTGAACCTCTTTTTCATTACTTGATACTATTATCATACCGAAAAGATCGACAAGTTTCCATAAGCTAATCTTTCATTTTAAACTCTTATCTTACATTTTTGTCACTTAGCTATCTTCAAGTTATGTAAAAACTTGATTTTCACTAAGGGAAGATGGCTGTATGACTTGAGCTACTTTGCAAGTTTGCCTCTCTTTCCCCTAAACTTTCAGTTCCATTTGGGCAAAAAGGTGGTGGGACGAGGCTGGGACAAAAGTCCTAGCCTCTCAATCGTCTTTGGATTGTCGAGCAAGACGCAGTGGTTGAGTGGGCTCTACTACGCTGATTTCATAAGCTTTTACAGCCCTACTCAACTGTGCGGAGGTGGGACGACGAAATCGAATTCTAACGAATTACCGATTTCTGTCCCACTCTCATCCCAGCCCCTTCACTGCATCTACTTCTTAATGACTATATTGCAACCAGAAATAATACTGGCTTGATGCACAGCCCAGTCTAGTTTTTTCGATTTCCTCCTTGGAAATCTTCTGAGCCTTTGGAGTGTGTTGTTTGTGGCTAAAGAGATTTGTTTTCATAGTGTGCCTCCTTTGATTTGGATATTGATTTTTGATTTGTTTTTCCTTACACCTATATGATATAAAATTCCCCGTCCCACTACCATCGAATAACCTTTCATTTCGGGATTTAAACTTACATTTTTGTCATCTTAAAAGGATGAGTGATCACCACCCATCCTTTTCCTATAGATTTATCATATAAATAATCGCTCTTGGAGTTTAGCCAGATATTCCTGCACAAGTTTGATGTCCGCTTCCTTACCACCTCGGTCAAGATCGCAGATGTGCGACAGCCCATATTTTTCGATAATCAAAGCTGTCGCCCCGCAGAAGGTCCGACCATGCTTAACCGAATCTCCATTATTGACAAAACCTTTAATCAGGCTTGAATGTTTCTTGATGAAGCGTTTGCTTGACCAAGGAATTTTCCCAGCACCAGCATTTCGCGTAATGAGAATACAGGGTTCTTCCAACTTTTCCTTGATGGTTTGTGTCGGATAGCCCAGCGATTCGGCAAAGTGCTTCCCAACACCCGTTACTGAATCGTAAACTACAATCATTTCCTCTACCTACTTTCTCAAAAAAATCAATGCCAGAAAAGTAGCAAAGCCTATAACAGCCACATCCGACATCAGTTGCAAGAGAAATTCCAAATCAGACATACTGTGAATATCGAGCAAGATATTAATCACCGTCAAAGCCAAGACCACCAGCTTGATAGCTACCGCCACACCTGGCATCACAAGCAATCCAACCAAGATACAAATAAGACCACCAATCAAAAAAGACTGAAAGCCCAAACTTAGACCAAAGCCAAATTTCACCCCACCATAACCAAGGGTCAACAGACCAATCACAACTAGGCAAAGCCCCAAAATAGCCCTTCCACTCAACAGCATTCCACCTTGTTTCATCATTATTTCCTCACTTTCTCATTTGAATGAATGGATTATGATATTCATTCACAACTTCTCAAAAAAATATTTTTTCCAATTCACTTCCACCCAAGACTCTATATCACACAAATCCACCTCCTTTATTGAATGAATGTTTTTATATATTCATTCATATCGTCTTCCAAGAAAAGGAAATTCTTATTTAGCAAAAATTCCCTTTAAAAAATATTTCACCAAGGTCTCGATACTCTCAAAATAGCCTGGAAAATCCTGCTCTGTCACATGCATGTCAATGTAGTAGATCAAATCGTAAGCCTTCATGATTTGGGCGACTCCCTCCTGTGAAAAGCCCTTCTCTTGCAAGCGCTGGCTGAAAGTCTGAATCAGAAACTGATGAAAGGCATTGGCTGCACGGCCAGCATCTTGATTATAGTAGTCGTGCAAGATCTGAGAAATGCCCGGCTTGCTCCACTCCGCCAAAATTTTGTTAGGTGAAATCAACTCAAAAGTGACTGCAAAGAGCTGTTCAACGACTGCCTCTGGCTCACCCTGCCAATCCACACGCTGCATGGTTTCCTCACGTATGCGGTTATTCTCCGCTACATAAACCTCTAAAAAAATAGCTTCCTTGGACTCATAGTACTTATAAAAGGAGCCAACAGCCATGCCGGCACGCTTGGTAATATCTGAAATATTCGTCTTTTTATAGCCTTTCTCAGCAAACACCTGCCTAGCCTCAGCCAATAATTCAGCTTTTTTGTCCATGACCTTCTCCTTTTGTGAATGAATTAAATTTTATATTCATTCAAATTATAACACTTTAAAAATCTTTGTCAAGAACGGTCAAAATCGTACTTTGAAAGGAAAACGGCAGTTTGATATAATAGCTCCTTTGTTAAATAAAAAAAAACAAACAAGTTCTTGATAAAACTTGCTTGCGTCTTGGATACATTAGTGTTTTCTACGATTTTTCAAGGCTTCGTTGATTTTCTTGGTTTTGATCATCGAATCGACGGAGATAAGAAACCAAACCAAGAGGTAAATCAAAACAAAGTTTAGCCAGAAGAACCAGCCGAAAAGCATATTTCCCCAGCCATTGCAGATCACAGCCAGACAAACGATGGTCGCTGTCACTACAAAGTGGCAGAAAAGTAGGAAAAGGAAGGGAAAGCGATCTGTCGCATCAAGGATATAGCTCGCTACTCCAATCAAGGCGCTGACAAGGAGGACACTGAGAATAGAGCTGGGAGTCAGCAAAAATGTTTTTCCTGAGAGCAGGCCTACCAGCAGAAAGACCAAGCTACCTGTTCTCAGACCATCCTGCATACCGATAAGAATTTTTTTAAAGGTCATAATTTTTCTCCTAAATTCCCAAATAGTCCATAAGCAGCTTGACATAGCGGCGACTGACATCGGTTTTGAGCTGATTGGTTAGCTTGGCAGTCATATTGCCCGAAAAGCTATCCGACAAGGATTCCAGATGATCGATGTTAATGACTGCATGACGCGATACTTGGATGAAATTGCGACTATTGAGACGATTTTGAAAACGAGTCAGCGTTTCTGTCGTTGTATAAACGCCCTCGGTACTGTAAATCATCAGGGTTGTCTGATTAATATCGGCCAGGATAATGTCCTCCGTCTTGAGCATGACCAGCTTATCATCCGACTTAATAGGCAGGACACCACTTGGACCAGCCTTATAGTGTTCCAGATAGTCTAGGACGGTCTTGGCCTCGCCAGCTAGCTGATCCGCTCTCACGACCACCAGCGGGTCTTGGGAGGAAATCTGAGCATCTTCTTCAAATCTTGTCTGCAAACCTAAGCCTCCTACTTTATTTACTTGAAGCTCATCCGTCGATTCAGCAGCCAATTTTGACCTAGCCATAACAGGACTGCTGCCGTGAGCACTACTCCAACTATATAGTATGTTTCTTGGCTTGTCAAGAGCTTTTGCCATTCGATACGGATACCTAGGAGCTTCTCAAATTCTTGCTGGAGCTGACTCTGGTCCGCAAAAACTTCAGTCAGAGAATCCTTCATCAGGACTTGTCTGAAGAGAGAAGCCATGTAGGTTGAGGGAGTCAGTTTCATGAGATTTTGAGCCAGGCTGGGCAGAGTCCCAATCGGAATATAGGTTCCCACTAGAAAACCAGAGGCAGCACCGATGACCGTTGCGTATTGCCCCAAGGAATTCATCGATTTGAAACAAGGAACAACCAGCGCATTGAGGAGACTAGCCAGCAAGCTATTGAGCAGCATGAGGCAGACCAGCTGAGGAAGAAGCGCCCTGTCAAAGGAAATCTTGTCCGCTAGGATAAAGTAGGTCAGCATGACAGCAAACATGAAGACTTGCATGACAAAGCCAATCACAAAGGCACTGATTAAGTAGCTAAACTGCAAACCCCATTGCCCCAAATCTGTGATAAAGAGGTCGGCAGTCACCTTTCTTTCTTGGTCTTCGGTCTGTTGCGAAAAAGCTGCTAGGGTAGTTGTCAAGGCGGTGACAGCTAGTGTTCCGCTAATCAACCAGAAGTCGAGCAACTCTTTAGCATGGCTACTTTCTGACCAAGAGCCTTTCATGTTGTCCTTTAGAAAGACCAGATATAAAACAAAGGGAATAATGGCTCCAAAGAGAGATAAGATTACCCCGCTGTGATTGCGGAAATAAAGTAAAAAATTTCGTTTGATCAACATTAACATTTAACGTACCTCTCTTCCTGTCAGAGCCATAAAGGCATCATCCATCGTTCCGGGTTGGAATTCAAATTGTTCGATATAGGAGCCAATCTGGCTCAGCAAAGCCAATGCTTCCTTCGTCGTCTCAGGATAAAAGAAAAACTCATTTTCCTTGCCTTGCTCCCATTCACAGCTAGTCGGCAAAGCAGCCTTCAAGTCCTCTGAATCTGGGACCAGAATTCGTAAAACATTGCGGGCATAGCGCTCCTTGATCTGGTCGGCAGAGCCTTGAGCGATGACTTGACCATGATCTACGATATAAATCTTGTCTGCGTCATCGGCTTCATTGAGATAGTGGGTAGTCAAGACTACGGTCATCTTTTCCTTCTGCTGCAAGTCTTTGAGCAGCTTCCAGATGCTTTCTCTAGTCTGGATATCCAAGCCTGTCGTCGGCTCATCCAGAAAAAGCAAGTCGGGGCTATTGAGCAGCGCACGTGCAATGTCTACCCGTCGCTTTTGTCCGCTAGAGAGTGTCCCATAGCGCTGTTTGGCAAAACTAGTCAGCCCCAGTTGCTTGATCAACTGCTCAATCTTACCTGCTTCCACCTGTTTGTACTGCTTGGCACGGATTTGTAGATTTTCAATCACCGTCAAATTGGCATCCAGTACACTGTTTTGAAAAACCACACCCAGCTTGGTTTGTTCTGCATAAATGATTTGTCCTGATGTCGGATGCAAGAGCCCTATCAGCATCTGAATGATTGTGGATTTTCCTGCGCCATTTGGTCCTAGAATAGCCGTAAAGCTGCCTCTCTCAATCTGAATATCGAGACCATTGACAGCCACCTTGTCTCCATAAACCTTGCTTAGATTTTTCGTTTCTACTAACATAATCTTTTCTCCTATCTTAACTTCTGAGACTATGATAGCAAGTCTTTTTTGAAAAATCTCATCTTTTTGGATAAGCGGTAAAATGAGGGAGATGAGAGGTAAAAATCCAGCCACCAAAAAATCCCCGACCAAGGGTCAGGGATTTGCTCTTAGCGGGCGACAATCTTGCGGTAACTGCGGGAAGTTAGTAAGAATACTAAAATATAAGTCAGGAGGAAGACGCCGCAAGTTGCAAGTGTTGTCTGGATTAAGAGATGAAGATTGGTCACACCCAATAGGGCAACAATCAAGCGCAGCATATGAAAAACTGCTGCTATATGTAGAAAAGCAAAGATGAGAGGTAGGAAGAAAACAGTCAAAATCTGCTTGCGAATGGTACTTCTAGTCTGCTTTTCATCTAAACCAACTTTTTGTAAGATAATAAAGCCATCACGGTCTTCATAGCCCTCAGAGATTTGCTTATAGTAAATCACAAGAACAGCTCCTAGGAGGAAGATAACGGAGAGGAAGACACCGATGAAGAGCAAGGTTCCAGTAAGTTCCTGATAGCTCTTTTCTGCGCTATGACGGTCACTGGCCATTGCGTAGCTACCATCTTGAGCTTGGTCCTGATCCAAAGTATCTCTCAACGCCAGCTGGACTTGCTCGACAAACTTTTTACTTCCTTTAGTCTCTGAAGCAACTCCAATGTAGTAGTAATGATCCACATCAAGATTAACCTCTTTGCTATCATTGACCACCATATAGAGCCCCTGCTCCATGGCCACATCGTTTGGATTAGGGATTTTCCCATGCGTGAAATTTGACGGTAAAAGCTGCTTAATCTTCCAGTCCTTACCATTCACTCGGAGAGGCTGGTCCTTATTTAAGGAAACATTTTTGCCATAGACAAGAGTTTCATCGTCTGCCAAGTCTATCTTTTCCCCAGTCATTTTTTCATAATCCTCACGATTGATGACCGTAATCGTACCAGCAGACTTGGTCAAGATACTTGAATCCGACTCCAGCTCGCTTTGCATTGGAACAGTGATATCATTTCCAGCCAGTTTCATGATGAAGGATGATTGGTAAAGATAGGCAGTATAGTTTGGCTTCTTCAGACCTGTTTCCTGAGCGACTTGCTGGACCTTGTCCAACAGTGCTTCCTTCTGATCAGTCGATTTCGGCAAGACGACGCTGACATTATAATCCTTTGGATGCAAGGTGGTAATATAATCCTGACCTCCAACATAGATATTGATTGTGCCAACCAGAGTCACTAGCAGCATGGTGGACAAGATGGAAATAGTTGCCAATCCTACTGCATTTTTACGCATCCGCGAGATGAGATTGGAAACAGAAATGAAATTCTGCGTTTTGTAGTAGTAGCCTTTGCGCTTTTTGAGAAATTGCAATAGTGTAATCGAACCTGCATTAAAAAGCAGATAGGTTGCTAGGATAACCATGATTACAGCTATAAAGAAATTGCCGATAGCAGCGACAGGTTTGGTAACGGTCAAAGCCATATAATAAGCCACACCCATGAGCAGGAGCCCCAGCAAGGTTTGCACCCAAAGGAAGCGTCCCTTCTTCTCGCCTGCTTTCTTTTCTTTCATTAGGTTAAGAGAGCTATAGCGTAGAAGACGCGTAGAGTTAAGCAACAAAATCACCGCAAAAGCAATACCTAGACTGATTAGAGTCATCCAAACATTCTGCCATTGGAAAGTCGAGGCAATAACGGCAGGCATTCCCATCAATTTCAAAAGGACTGCGTAGAGCATCTTGTCCAAAGCTAAGCCAGACAAGACCCCCAGACCGACCGTACCCAGATAAAAGACACAGAGTTCAAAGAAGGTCATGAGTAGTAGATGGCGCTTTTCCATCCCCAGCACGCTATAAACACCGAGCTCCCGTGAGCGGTTCTTCATGACAAAGCTATTAGCATAAGTAATGAGAATGAGCACTGCAATCTGAATGACTCGGATGCCAAACTGCAGGGTCATGCGAGCTGCTGTACCACCATAAGAGGTCTCCATATTTGGACTGTGAGCCAGTGAGACAAAACTATACAAAATCGCTGTTGCCAGTACCGTCGCCAAAGCAAATGGATAATACAAACTGCGATTTTTAACCAGATTTGACAAAGCTAGTTTACTCGTTAGTTTGAACATAATTGCCCACCTCACTTGCCATAACTGTCAGAGTATCGGAAATCTCTTGGAACATCTGCCGCTCGGTCTTGTCGCCACGGAAAATTTGATTATAGAGAATCCCATCCTTGATAAAGAGCACCCGCTTGGCGCGGCTAGCCGCTGCCGTCGAGTGGGTTACCATGAGAATGGTCTGACCGCGGGCATTGATGTCGTCAAAGACATCCAAGAGAGCAGCCGAAGACTTAGAATCCAAGGCTCCCGTCGGCTCGTCCGCCAGCAAAATCTCAGGCTCAGTGATAATGGCGCGGGCTACTGCCACCCGCTGCTTCTGGCCACCGGAAATCTCATAAGGAAACTTCTCTTGCAGCTTGTTAATCCCCAGCTCATTGCAGGTTGTAACCAGCTTTTGCATCATCTCGGTAATGGGACGACGAGAGAGTACCAGAGGCAGGAGGATATTATCCTTGACCGATAGGGTGTCCAGCAGGTTGAAATCCTGAAAGACAAAGCCTAATTTCTCCCGGCGGAAGCTGGAAGCCTGGCTGTTTTTGATGGTTGCCGTGTCAGTTCCATTAAGGAAAACACGGCCTTCGGTCGGCTTGTCCAGCATGGCTAGGATGTTGAGCAAGGTGGATTTCCCAGAGCCTGACTCCCCCATGATGGCGACATATTCGCCTTTCTCCACTGTAAAGTGAATGTCCTTTAGCGCCTCTACTTGACTACCCTGAAAGCGGGTTTTATAAATCTTTTTCACGTGTTGTACGTCTAATAATGTCATCATGATCTCCTTTTTCTATTATTATTTTAATACAGATACTTGTCTATTGCCATATTTTATCCCTTTGTGACTAAGCTGCCTGTCTATCTCTGCACCAGATAAGCAATCAGTGCGATGAGCCAGAGATGGGCTGGGTAAAAGATATAGAAGAAGTACTTGCCCCACTTGCCATTATAGCCTCGCTCGCCATTGTAGAGATGGAGGAAGGGCAAGACGGTAATAAAGGCCCAGTCTGAATTGTATAGCATCATCGAAATGGTGGCTCCCATGGTTGGGTAGATTTCAATGCTCAGACAAAAGAGCAGAAAGGCCAAGACAATGTAAGAAAGAGTTCTGAGTACAGGCTGATTGCGGAAGATATAGCTAAGCAGCATAAAGGGAATGATGGTCATCCCACCTTCTGTCAAAACGACTCCTGCTAAACCAACCAATACCGCCCCACCAAGCCGCAAATAGCGCTTCTCATCCCTAGGAGCTTGCCTATTTTTTGAAAAGCCAAATACAAGATTGAGCACCAGAAGGCCACAGGCCAGAGTAAGAAAAATATTGTTGCCAAGATAAATTCCCTTGCCTTGGAACAACAGCGTCAAGATGGTATTGCCCAGCTGCATGATAGCCGCCCAGATAAACAGGCGTGCATTATAAGCAACACGGTTGCGCGTATGTAGAAATCCTTCTACTGCGCTAAAAGCAAACCAAGCGCCTACGCAACGGGTCAGCAGGTGGAAAATTCCATCCCAGCCTGTCGGCAAGAGTCCTGGAATCTTGTAAATATGATCAAAAACCATGAGAAAGGCCATGAAGAGCTTGAGTTGGAAAGCATTTAATCCTCTTGTTTTCATTTCGTATCTCCTTGTCTTCTTTATACATCTATCTTACAAAAAAAGAAAGGTCGGTACCATAACCTAACCTTTCAATTTCACTTGCCAATCTTACAAACTTGTAAGAATGCCCTATTCAAATATCATTTTCTTTTCTGAAAAGCGAATCATGACAGTCGTTCCCTGTCCGACCTGCGAAGCGATGCTAATCTGGTGCCCCAGCTCATCTGCGATTTTCTTGGACAGATAAAGTCCTAAGCCAGACGACTGCTGGGTCAGGCGACCATTATAGCCCGAAAAACCTCGCTCGAAAACGCGTAGTAAATCCGCATCTTGAATGCCCAGACCGCTGTCTTTGATATAAAGCGTATCCTCCTGAAAATAAATCTCAATCCCGCCTTGACTGGTGTATTTCAGACTGTTCGACAGCACTTGCTCCAAAATAACGACGAACCACTTCCTATCTGTGATGATGGTTCGGTCCAGATCACGCAGATTGAGGCTCAAGCCCTTTTGGATAAAGAAAATCGCATACTTCTTGACAATCTCCTTGACCAAGTCTTCAATATTTTCCTTTTTCAAGACCAAATCCTCGTGGAAACTCTCCAAACGAAGATACTGCAAGACGATATTGACATAGGACTCGATCTTGAAAAGCTCTTGCTCCAGCTGGTTCTTGACCTTCTTGTCCTCAATCTCTCCGACCAGCAATGAACTAGCCGCAATAGGCGTCTTGATCTGATGAGCCCAGAGCGTATAATAGTCCATCAAGTCATTTAACTTCTCCCTCTCCTCAATCGCACGGTTCTTCTTATCCATTTCCAAAAGAGCCAGTTTCTCAAAAAGGAGAGCCTCTAAGGCTGTCTGAGGCCGACCTGAGGCATAAAAGAGCTGGTTGCGGTATTCCTTATAGGCGCTAGCTATATCCATTCCCAAGAAAAAGCTAGCGAGGAGAACAGCTAAGAGCAACTGATACTCTAGCAGACTGCGTCCGTCTTCGAAAATAAAGGCAAACATCCCCATAATCGAAAATACAATCAGCAAGAGCGACAAAATGAAGCGACGGGAGTAGAGATGATGCTTCAAAAAGAAAATTTTATCCTGCATGTCCATTGGTTAAACCATACCCTATTCCTTTTTTCGTCTCAATAAAATGCTTCAGGCCGTGCTCCTCCAGCTTCTTGCGCAGGCGGGCAACATTGACGGACAAGGTATTGTCATCGATAAAGAAATCGCTGTTCCAGAGCTCCTTCATCAAATCATCACGCGCCACAATGCTGCCAGAATGCTCAAAAAGCACCCGCAAGATCTGAAATTCATTCTTGGTCAGCGTCACAAGCTCGCCCTCATAGACCAAATCCATGGATTTAAGATTTAAAATCACGCCCTGATATTCCAAAAGGCTTTGATCCGTTCCAAACTCATACGAACGTCGCAGCAGCCCTTGAACCTTGGCCAGAAAAACATTATTATCAAAAGGCTTGGTCACATAGTCATCTGCCCCCATATTGATGGCCATGACGATATCCATAGACTGGTCGCGCGAAGACAGAAACATAATCGGCACCGTCGAAATCTTCCGAATTTCCTGGCACCAATGGTAGCCGTTAAAGAGGGGCAGGCCAATATCCATCAGCACCAGCTGGGGCTCCTCCTTGACAAAGGTCGTCAAAACCTGCATGAAGTCTTCAATCGCCACAACCTGATAGCCCCACTGCTCCAGCATTTTTTTGATCATTTGACGGATGACCGCATCATCCTCGACCAGTAAAATCTTGTGCATTCCATTTCCTCACTCATTTTTCTTACTGCTATTATATCAAATTCTCCCTTAAATCACAGAGACTTTTTTAGTTTGAAATTCATTTTGTTTTCAGAAAATTTCAAGAAATCATTCAAGAAGTGTTGACAAAAGTAGAGTAAAAAGATAAAATAACACTACATTCAGAATTGTCTGAAAATTCATTTTTTATAATAAGGAGATTATTATGCTAGAACAAACTCAGACATCTACCTGGCAGTCTAAACTAAAAGCCCTAGGTCCTGGGATCCTCATGGCCTCTGCTGCTGTTGGTGGCTCTCACATTGTTTCCTCTGCCCAAGCAGGCGCCAAGTATGGCTGGGCTTTGATGGGACTGGTCATCTTGGCCAACCTCTTCAAATATCCCTTCTTTCGCTTCGGTGCTGAGTATACCTTAGAAACTGGTCACAGCTTGGTTGAAGGCTATGCCCAAAAAGGAAAAGTCTACTTAGGCATCTTCTTCGTTTTAAATGTATTCTCCGCCTTGGTCAATACAGCAGGGGTCGGGATTCTCTGTGCTGCCATTATCGCCAGCGCCTTTCCAAATGCCCTTGGACTCAGTATTACTCAATGGTCTCTGATCCTTATCATCCTGATCTGGGCAATGCTACTCTTTGGTGGCTACAAGTTCCTAGATGGCCTTGCTAAATGGATCATGTCCGCTCTAACCTTTGCAACCGTAATTGCGGTCATCGTTGCTATTATCAAGCATCCTGAGTACGGAGTAGACTTCGTTGAAAAGACACCTTGGCAGATGGCTGCCTTACCTTTCATCGTTTCTCTGATGGGCTGGATGCCAGCTCCAATCGAGATTTCAGCAATCAACTCCCTCTGGACTGCTGAGAAAGGAAAATCTGTCAATATCTCTGTCACGGACGGACTTTTTGACTTTAACGTTGGCTATATCGGTACGGCCATTCTGGCCATCTTCTTCGTCGCTATGGGAGCTCTCGTCCAGTATCCAACTGGTCAACCAGTTCAAGATGCTGGCGCTGCCTACATCCAGCAATTCGTTGGGATGTACGCATCTGTCCTTGGTGATTGGACACGGATTCTGATTACTTTCATTGCCTTTCTCTGTATCTTCGGTACCGTTATTACCGTTATTGATGGCTATTCTCGTGTAAACGCTGAATCCCTACGCCTCCTTCTCAATGAAGAGAAGACTTCTCAGAAAACTCTACATATCTGGATGACAGCTACAGCCATTATCGGTGGCATTATCATCTACTTCTTCCAAGGTAGTGTGGCCCTCATGCTTCGTTTTGCCATGATTGCTTCCTTCCTGACGACTCCATTTTTTGCCCTCCTAAACTATCTCCTCGTTACGAGCGAGAATAAACATCTGGGTAAATGGCTAAAAGGTCTTTCCATCCTTGGTTTGATCTTCCTCTTTGGCTTCGCTTTATTCTTTATCTACGCCATCCTCATCGGTAAAGCTTACTAGATCAAAAGAGCTGGAAATACTGAAGAATATCTTCAGGTTTCCGCTCTTTTCTTTTTCCCTTTCTGACAACTAGCCCCACTTATGCTATACTGTAAGAAGATAGAATATGGAGAACGATATGGGAATAATTTTTGATTACCTAGACCAAGTAGCTTACGACAGTATCTACGACATCCCCTTTAATGAACTGGATATGCTGATGCTGACGGAAATAACTTATCTGCCTTTTGACCAGATTGTATCTGATCAGATATCCCCTGATTGTACTTACCGCTTGTTTGAAGCTGCTGAAAAGATGCCCCAAGATTTGTCCATGTTAGTGACTAAAAATCGGCTGAAACTTTTAGAAAAGGTAGCTAGCTCAACCCGCTTCAAAAATATCAAGCTCATGGGCTATGTCAATGATATTGATCCTGATGTTCAAAAGCAGTTTGCAGCTATGATTTTCAAAATCAAGCCTGATAGCTATGTTCTAACCTTCCGCGGAACCGACGATTCCATTATTGGCTGGAAAGAGGACTTCCACATGACCTATATGGATCAGGTCCCAGCTCAAAAAACGGCGGTCAACTATCTAAGAAAGGCCATGGATGCTCTAGCTGGTCAGTTCATTCTGACGGGCCACTCGAAAGGAGGCAATCTAGCTTCCTACGCTGCTAGTCAGATCGAGCCAGAATATCAAGAGCGAATTCAGAGTATTTACAGCTATGATGCTCCCGGACTGAATCACTCGGTCATCACCAGTCAAGGCTACCAGACTATTTCAGACAAGATAAAGCGCTACATTCCGCAGGGCTCTATCGTCGGAATGATGCTCGAAACGCCCAAGCAGGCTCAGATTGTCAAAAGTACAGCTATCGGCGGTCTGGCCCAGCACGATACCTTCACTTGGCAGATTAGTGACCAGACTTTTGTCCTACTGGACAACCTCAATCCAGATAGCCTTCAAGTAGATAAAACTCTGAAAAACTGGGTTGACAGCGTTTCTGATGAGGAATTAAAAGACTTTTTCGATCTCTTTTTTGGCCTAATCCTAGATGCTGGCATCACCTCCATCAATGATCTAGCCAAACTTGAAAATGTCAACAAAATCCTGACTGTTTTTGAAAATGCCAATGCCCTCACAGACCCTGAGCGGGAAATGCTGACGCGGCTTGCCAAACTACTGGTAGACATGCGCTACCAGTCTTGGAAGGACGACATGAACCTGCTGAATCCTAGCAAACTTGTTCAAGAGGTCAAGGAAAATCTATCCGAATTCACTAAGAATCTTCCTTTCACAAGTAATGATCCCGCTCAAACAGGTGAACCCAATGATCAATAAGCTATATGTACAGCACTTGGCAACTCTCTAATCTAAAAGAAAATCAGGAATAGTATTCATACTGTTCCTGATTTTTATATATTAGAAATAATTATAAAATTATGAGATTGATTTATTCATTCACATTTTTAAATGTTACTTTAGCTTCTGGGTCAATACCAGTCACAATCGCTCTATAATATTGCTCGGCTGATTCTGTGATGAGATTTTTATATTGTTTAAGATATTCTTCTTGTTCTTTATTGCTGAGCTCTTTACTAACATGCTCTCCCGTATCAATATTTTCTGTTGAACCGCTCAACAACTGTCCACTCGTATCATATAGTTTATATCGATCTTTGGGATTATCTGGAACCTTAACTCCTATGACTTGATATTTAGGTATCGTTAGCTCATATTCATGCTCAGCGATTTTCCTAACCTTGACTCCTTCTTTAATTCCAAATTTAGCCGTATAATTGAGAATGATAATTGCTTTCTTAACAGAGAGTGGAATACTGATATTGGTACCAGGTATTTTTTTATCTTTCTCAATCGTTTCAACTTTTTGAATTCCAACATTTAAAAAGACACTTTCGTTAACTTGTTCCAAGTGAGTGATTCGAGTATAGACTTGGGTCTGTTCATTTGAAGCATTTTTCCCTTGGAAGTACCCAATAATATTATACGTTTTTGCAACAACAAAAAAGATAGCGAGAATGGCTACCACAATCCAAACGTAAATCTTAGCTCCCAAAACTTTTCTTATGAAATTCTTAACTATTTTCATTATCCTATTTCCTCCGAATTAAAAATGCTGCACCAAGACTAGCCAGAGCCAGAAAAGCGGCTAAATAAGGATTCAGCGGAAAAAGAAGGACAATTAAAAGCAACAACAAAACAAGTGATGCAATTTTTACTATTTTCATAATATAACTCCTAAAATCTTTTCATTAGGTATTATATATATATGAATTGTCAAGTGTTTTTAAAAAATTATTCACAAAAAATCCCAGCATCTTGCCGGGATTCATTACTTATTAGGTTGGTTTGTTAATCGACATTTCCTATTATAGAAATTGTTCTAAATAACATTCGTTACCCAATCAAACTTCCATTTGGCACTTTCTCGTCCACGGTAAGGAGAGTCAGTTGGTCGCCGTGCTCGGCTGATAGAATCATACCTTGGCTAATGCGGCCCATCATTTTGCGCGGTTTGAGATTGGCTACGATTTGGACTTTTTTACCGACCAGTTCTTGCTCATTTGGATAGTATTTGGCAATACCAGAGAGGATTTGGCGGTCTTCGCCGTCTCCTGCATCCAAGCGGAACTGAAGCAGCTTGTCAGAGCCTTCAATCTTAGAAACTTCTTTGACCTCTGCGACACGGATTTCTACCTTATCAAAGTCGTCAAACTTGATTTCCTTGCGGTTAAGTTTAAGCTCGACTTCTTCTGGATTCCATTCTTTTTCAACCGCAGGTTTGTTGCCTTCCATTTGTTCTTTGATATAGGCAATTTCTTCCTCCATATCCAGACGTGGGAAGATTGGCGTTCCTTTTTCTACCACTGTCAGACCTGCTGGGAGATGGTCAATTGCTAGGTTTTCCAACGAAACTGCTTGAGGCAAGCCCAGTTGACTGAGGACAGCCTTGCTGGTTTCCATCATGAAAGGCTCAATCAAGTGCGCCACAACACGAAGGCTAGCTGCCAAGTGACTCATGACTGCAGCTAGTTCTTTGACCTTGGTTTCATCCTTGGCCAGAACCCAAGGAGCGGTTTCATCAATGTATTTATTAGTTCGGGAGATGAGCGTCCAGACTGCTTCCAGCGCGCGTGGGTAGTCCACTGCATCCATGTGTTTGTAGTAGTCAGTGATTGATTCAGCTGCCACCTGAGCCAGAGCTCCATCGAATTCTGTCACATTTTCTTCATAAGCTGGGACTTGCCCATCAAAGTACTTGTTAATCATGGAAACAGTACGGTTGAGGAGGTTTCCTAGGTCATTAGCTAACTCATAGTTGATGCGGCCAACATAGTCCTCAGGTGTGAATGTTCCGTCTGAGCCGACTGGAAGACTGCGCATGAGGTAATAGCGCAGGGCATCCAAGCCATAGCGTTTGACCAGCATTTCAGGATAGACCACATTGCCCTTAGACTTAGACATCTTGCCATCTTTCATGACAAACCAACCGTGAGCAATCAAGCGGTCGGGCAGCTTAATATCCAGCATCATGAGCAGGATTGGCCAGTAGATAGAGTGGAAACGCAGAATGTCCTTGCCCACCATGTGGAAGACTGTGCCATTCCAGAATTTATCGTAGTTAGCATGGTCTTCCTGACCATAGCCAAGGGCTGTCGCATAGTTGAGCAGGGCATCAATCCAAACATAGACAACGTGTTTAGGATTTGATGGCACTGGAACGCCCCAGGTAAAGGTCGTCCGAGATACGGCCAAGTCTTCCAAGCCTGGCTCAATGAAGTTTCTCAGCATTTCATTGAGACGACCGTCAGGAGTGATGAAGTCGGGCTGTGATTTGAAGAATTCTACCAAGCGGTCTTGGTACTTGCTCAGACGAAGGAAGTAAGACTCCTCTGATACCCATTCCACTTCATGTCCAGACGGCGCAATTCCGCCGGTTACTTTCCCATTTTCATCACGAAAGACTTCTGCCAGCTGGCTTTCAGTAAAGAATTCCTCATCAGATACAGAATACCAGCCTGAATATTCACCCAAGTAGATATCATCTTGGGCCAAGAGTTTTTCAAAGACATCGGCTACAACCTTTTCGTGGTAGTCATCAGTTGTCCGGATAAATTTATCATAGGAAATAGCCAAGAGCTGCCAGAGTTCCTTGACCCCAACTGCCATACCATCGACATAAGCTTGCGGACTGATACCAGCTTCCTCTGCCTTAGCCTGAATCTTCTGTCCATGCTCATCCAGACCGGTCAGATAGAAAACATCGTAGCCCATGAGACGCTTGTAGCGAGCTAGAACGTCGCAGGCGATGGTCGTATAGGCAGACCCGATGTGGAGTTTACCGCTCGGATAGTAGATAGGGGTTGTAATATAAAACGATTGTTTTTCAGTCATTTTTTAATCCTTTCACGGCTAATGAAACCTTTTTTGATAACACCTCATTATATCATATTTCACGGGGTTTGCGAAAAGATAGTCACCTATAGTAAACATAAATAAAATGCCGCTTTCGTATTCTGCGATAAAGATATTAGAAATGTCAGGATAACCGCTTTTAGTCAGTCTCTCGACGGACTTTTTTACAATAATTTATGGGAAGTCACGCCTTTCGACGTCCTTTTTATCTATAAATCTTTTGAATTATTACCATTCTACAAATCGTTCACAAGTAAACCTATGGAACTTGTGCCTTTCTAACTAATTTTTACAAATAAATTTTTGTATTTGATGCTCTTCGAGTGAATTTTTGCAAATAATTTTTAGCAATCGATGCCTTCCGAGTGAATTTTTACACAGATTTTTAGTATAATGGAGCAAAGGAGGGCTAAAAATGAAAACACATCTTATTAGCCAAGTTATTCTAAAATACCTGTCTGGTCTTATGTTTTTGATTTTGCTCATTTTTATACCAGCAGGAAGTTTAGACTTTTGGAAGGGCTGGCTTCTCGTGGGATTGGTCTTTCTACCAATGCTCTTGATTGGAATCCTTCTGTTCCTTTATAAACCTGACCTCCTCAGAAAAAGACTGGAAATGAAAGAGAAAGAAAAGGAACAAAAGCAGATCATTTTTTTGAGTGCTTTACTCTTTCTTGCTACCTTTATCTTAGCTGGTTTAGACTATCGTTTCTCTTGGTTTCAAGTCCCCAGCCTAATCACATGGTGTGCAAGTTTCATTTTTCTAGCATCCTATCTCCTCTATGCTGAAGTTCTGCGAGAAAATAACCATTTATTTAGAATTATTGATGTTCAAGACCAGCAAAACGTCATTTCAACTGGGCTTTACGGAATTGTCAGACATCCTATGTATCTAGCGACCCTTGGCCTGTTTCTGAGCATTCCGCTCATTTTAGGTTCACTTTTAGCTTTCCTTGTCATGCTTCTTTATCTTCCTATTATCAACCAGCGCATAAAAGGAGAAGAGGCTTTCTTAGAAAAGAATCTAGAAGGCTATCAAGAATACAAAAATCAAGTCACTACAAAAATCATTCCCTTCCTATGGTAACAAAGAAAATGACAAACCCAAAACTCGCCTGCTTAGGCTTTTTTTGGTAAAATAGAAAAAAATAAGTCTAGAAAAGGTACCCTTATGAAACTCATCTCTTGGAATATTGACTCCCTCAACGCTGCCCTGACCAGTGATTCTGCACGCGCTCAGCTCTCTCAGGCTGTTCTTCAGACGCTTCAGGCAGAAAAGGCGGATATTATCGCCATTCAGGAAACAAAGTTATCTGCTAAAGGTCCGACTAAAAAGCACTTGGAAATCTTGACAGACCTCTTCCCAGATTACGAAAATACTTGGCGTTCGTCCAAAGAGCCAGCCCGCAAAGGCTATGCAGGAACCATGTTCCTTTACAAAAATGAACTGACTCCAATCGTAACCTTCCCAGAAATCGGTGCTCCGTCGACTATGGATGTCGAAGGTCGCATTATTACACTGGAGTTTGACAGCTTCTTCGTCACTCAGGTCTATACGCCTAATGCTGGCGATGGCCTCAAACGCTTGGATGACCGTCAAGTCTGGGATGCCAAATACGCTGAATACTTGGCAACACTAGATGAACAAAAACCAGTACTTGCAACTGGTGACTATAATGTGGCCCATAAGGAAATCGACTTGGCCAATCCAGCCAGCAACCGCCGTTCACCAGGATTTACCGATGAAGAGCGCGCTGGCTTCACCAACCTGCTAGCCAAAGGCTTTACCGACACCTTCCGTCACTTGCACGGCGATATTCCTAACCAATACACTTGGTGGGCGCAGCGCAGCAAGACTTCTAAAATCAACAACACAGGCTGGAGAATCGACTACTGGCTGACCAGCAACCGTGTAGCTGACAAGGTAACCAAGTCTAATATGATTGATTCCGGTGCACGTCAAGACCACACACCCATTGTCATGGAGATTGAGCTCTAAGGAGAAAACGAATGGACTATCAAGCTGTCATTCCTGAATTTATGGTATCTGACATCGAACAGTCGCGCTGCTTCTACTGCGACTTGTTGGGATTCTCTGTCGAATATGAGCGTCCAGAGGAGAAATTTCTCTTCCTCTCACTTGAAGACTGCCAGCTCATGTTAGAAGAAGGCAGCGCAGAAGCATTGGCTCAGCTGACCTATCCTTTCGGGCGCGGCGTCAATATTTCCTTTGGTATCGAGAATGTCCCACAGCTCCACCAAAAACTGCTGGAAGCTGACTATCCCATCCATCGTCCGCTAACGAAAAGAGAATTTCGCGTAGGGAATAGCTTTATCTATCCTCATGAATTTGCGATTTTGGATCCAGATGGTTATTTTTTAAGATTTAGTGAATAAGAAAAAGGAGGCTGCTGGCCCCTTTTTCAATAGGTAAATATGAATTGACAGACCCGTAAATCCAGCGACAAAAACCTTTGCTAAAGCCCATGAAATCAGCATGTCAAAGAACTTTGATAGCCATTTTTAGTAAAATTGAGTAGAATGAAATCAGAAAGCGAGGAAATCCTATGCAAGTCGGAAAACAAATCCAGCACTATCGTAAAGAGAAAAATTTATCTCAAGATGATTTAGTTGAAATAATCTTTGTCAGCCGTCAATCCATTTCCAACTGGGAACGCGGCGCGACCTACCCTGATATTCAAAATCTGCTCTTACTGAGCAAGGTCTTTGAAGTGTCGTTGGACAAACTAGTAAAAGGAGATCTGGAAACTATGAAACAAATTATTCACGACCAAGAATTTATGCGCTATCAAAAAGATGGAGTGGTCTTTAGCTTGCTGCTAATTGGCAGTCCTATCATCAGCATTCCCCTAATTCTTTATTTGGATTGGTACGGCATCGCTATTAGTTGCTTGATTTTTGCTATCGCGATGTTCTACGCTCTACGCATTGAGAAATTCAAGAAAACGCATAATCTTCGTACCTATCGCCAGATTGTCGCCTATGATCAAGGACGCAGTCTGAGCGAGATTGAAGAAGCCGAAGAAAGGGGTAAAGCTCCCTACCAAAGAATCATCCTTCCTGTTCTATTTGGCCTTGGAATTGGCACTATTGCTCTGCTGTTTTACTGGGGCTTATTTACTTTCTTCCCTATCAAATAAAAGCGAAGTCATCAGACCTCGCTTTTTAACTATCTTTAAAGTTATAGAGTTGCGGATAGTGTTCGCACTCGGGATTTTTAGGATGGCAGATGGCACGGCCAAAGTAAATCATGGCCTGATGAGCCGGCAGCCAGCGCTCGGGCGGAAGCACCTCCATGACTCGTTTTTCGACCTCTAGCGGCGTTGCTGACTTTTTGACAATATCATGGTGCTTACAGATGCGCTCCACATGGGTATCGACAGCAAAGGCTGGGATGCCAAAGCCAACACTCATGACCACATTAGCCGTCTTGCGACCGACACCTACCAGACTTTCCAACTCAGCTCGCGTTTGCGGCACTCGGCCATCAAAATCATCCAAAAGCTGCTGGGCACATTTCTTCAAAAACTTGGCCTTGTTGCGATAGAGCCCAAGACGGGAGATGTATTTAGCAATGTCTGCTTCACCCGCCACAGCCATATCCTGCGGGGTCGGATAAGCCTCAAACAGAGCTGGCGTCGCCTTATTGACCGCAGCATCCGTCGTCTGAGCCGATAGCATGACCGCTACCAAAAGCTCAAAGTGATTACGAAAATCCAGACTGGGCTTGGCATCAGGGAAAAGAGCAATAATTTCCTCAATCACATGGCGAGCCCGTTTTTTTGATAAAACCATAGTATTACTTTCTAAGATTAGGATACTAACAGTATATCATGAAAGCCGATGCGACCCAAGCCAGACAACTCAAAAAACCGAGCTACCTCGGTTTTCTTTACAATTTGGCTCTATAATTTCTGTAGTGGGTAAATCCACCGCAGGGATTATGGAGCCTATTTTGTTGTAGAAAAAAAGTCCCATAAGACCTATAATGAAAAGCAACGAAACCATCATTAGAAAGACTCATATGAAACAAGAAATTTTATCACAAACCTACTCGAAATTAAAGACAAAAATATCATCATTCTAGATTACAAGGACTCGGGGACTCATAAAGAAATCCTCGCTAAGCTAGATTATCCCGCACCTAAATGCCCTCACTGC
>NZ_CABPTS010000003.1:0-171405 GCF_902460385.1 Streptococcus sp. Marseille-P7376 | reverse complement strand
TCTCCAGTTCTATTCCTATGACGATCTCATCAAACAGATGGGGCGCTATCTCTACAAATCCAATCGATTGCCCATGCAAACTTTAAACTGGATGTCACCTATCGAAATAAGAAAAACTCTACAAGGAACTAGCTCCTTGTAGAGAATACCATATCAAGTTTTTAGATAACTTTAGTTTGGTCTCACATCATTGACAAAGGTACACGGAAGATAATTTATAGTTGAAAATTCTTAATCGTACATTTTTATCCTAATAGAATCTTTAGCAAACAAAAAGCCAGCCGAAGCCAGCTAATCTGATGCGGAGAGAGGGACTTGAACCCTCACGACCTAAAGCGGTCACAGGATCCTTAGTCCTGCGCGTCTGCCAATTCCGCCATCCCCGCGATTAAGTACCTTATTAGTATAACAGGATGACTCTCCCTTGTCAAGAAAATTTTCTTAATTTTTCAAAAATCTTTATCTTTTCTTGGGGTTTTGATATTTTTGAATGTTTTAACTAGAAAATAACTTCTCTAACTCTGGAAAGTGCTAGAGAATGGCATTGTTTCTGAACTCTTTCAAATGCTCTTTTAAATCTCGAAGCATAGCTTTTCTTCCTTGAAAGCGTTCATTTCCTATTAATCGTTGATAATTGTTTAAACCTAACGGATCTAGTCCTGCCTTAAATCCTGCTATTAATTCTCTGAAAGCGACTAGTTCATCTAGAAACATTTCATGCGCCTTCAGTTTGTGCCCAATCTCGCTGACTTCCTCATAACTCTGTTTATCAAATTTTCGTTTTTGACTCTCTTGTTTGCGGATAAGATCATGGATATGGTTTCGGAATTTGGTTTTGAAATAGCGATAAAGTTTTTCTTCATCATACTCGATTCCTTCTTGGCTCAGTTGTAGCTCATACAAGACCAGCATTCCTTCTTGCTCCCAGTCGCTGGATTCCCAAAGATGAAGGTAATATTCTTTTTGACACTTGCGAACAATCCACTTTACTTTCTCATAGCTACTTTTAAAATTCATAGCTCCTCCTAAAATTATATTTTGTTGACTCTAGTCTATAGCAAATTTTAGGAGAATGCTTGAACTTATTTTGAAATGCTACTTTTTATCCTCTTCATGTCAAGCCATCCTCTCTTTCCGACATCAAAGGGACTGATGTGAGCCTGCTAATCTGACAGATTGCATTATTAAAAGGCAAGTTAGAAAAATAACAAACCCGTCAGGGATTCTTTCCTAACGGGTTTTAGTGGGTTAAAAGATTTATTTAAACTCTCTCTTATATTTTTCAGCTTCGGCCTTATTTGCCCATACATAATGACCTGGGCGAATTTCAACCATCTGAGGCGCATCTACCGAGTAATCATGCTGATCTGGATCGTAAACTTTCAATACCTTTTTACGTTCCAAAATTGGATCTGGAATCGGAACGGCAGACAAAAGCGATTGAGTATACGGATGGATTGGATTGTTGAACAGTTCTTCTGTTTCTGCAACCTCAACGATAACACCCTTGTAGATTACAGCAATCCTATCTGAAATAAAGCGAACCACTGATAAGTCGTGAGCGATAAATAGATAGGTCAAGCCAAGTTCTTTTTGGAATTTTTTCAAAAGGTTCAAGACTTGCGCCCGTACAGAAACATCCAGAGCGGAAATCGGCTCGTCTGCAATCACGAAATCAGGTTGCATAACCAAGGCGCGGGCAATACCAATCCGTTGACGCTGACCACCAGAAAATTCGTGGGGATAGCGTGTCAAATGCTCCGCTAAAAGTCCCACTTCATTAATGATTTCTTTAACTTTCTTTTGGCGTTCTTCTTCATTCTCAAACAAATGATAATTGTAAAGACCTTCTGAAATGATATAGTCAACTGTTGCACGTTCATTCAAACTAGCAGCTGGGTCTTGGAAAATCATCTGAATCTTACGAATCAGTTCTGCTTCTTCTGATTTAGATTTCTTTCCATTGATTTTTTTACCCTCATAGTAAATATCCCCAGCACTTGTATCATTCAAGCCGATAATCGCACGGCCAATCGTTGTCTTACCAGAACCAGATTCTCCTACCAGCGAAAAAGTTTCTCCCTTGTTAATAAAGAAATTTGCATTTTTTACTGCGACAAATTTCTTACTTCCTTCCCCGAAGGAAATTTCTAAATCTTTAATTTCAACTAATTTTTCAGTCATTTCCTTCCTCCTAAGCTTCTAAGTGATTGAAGCCCATTTTTGAACGAATTTTATCATGCAAGTTATTGATAACTTCTGGTTTTTCAACTTTTGGCGCATTCTCATGCAAGAGCCAAGTCTTGGCCCAATGGGTCTCTGATACCTTGAACGCAGGTGCCTGTTCCTCAAAATCAATTTCCATTGCATAATCAGAACGCAAGGCAAATGCATCACCTTTAATGGTCGAATAAAGAGATGGCGGGGTACCTGGAATGGAATAAAGTTCTCCATCCGCTGAAGCTAATTGCGGTAAGCTTGATAGCAGGCTCCATGTGTAAGGATGTTTTGGATCATAGAAGACTTCCTCAACCATTCCGTACTCAACGATTTCCCCAGCATACATAACCGCAACTTTATCTGCAATACTTGCCACAACACCAAGGTCGTGAGTGATAAAGATGGTTGTAAAATGATACTCTTGCTGAAGTGATTTGAGCAGGTCAATGATCTGCGCTTGAATGGTCACATCCAAAGCCGTTGTAGGCTCATCACAGATTAGAATATCTGGACGGCAAGCCAAGGCGATAGCGATAACAATCCGTTGACGCATCCCGCCAGAATATTGAAACGGATATTCTTCAAAACGTTTTTCAGCGTCCGGAATCCCAACTTTCGTCATGTAGTCGATAGCCATTTCTTTGGCTTCTTTACTTGTTTTTCCTTGGTGTTTGACGATTACTTCGGTAATTTGACTTCCGATTGTATTGATCGGATCCAAACTAGTCATAGGATCTTGGAAAATAGTCGCGATTTTAGCACCACGGATTGGCTCCCAATCATTGTTGCTCTTTAGAGCGGTCAAATCAGTTCCCCGATAATCAATCGTTCCTTGGGCTACACGACCGTTTTCTTCCAACATTCCAGTAAATGTTTTTGTCAAAACAGATTTACCAGAGCCAGACTCTCCAACCAAAGCTAGAACTTCACCCTCAACTAAGTCAAGGGAAACACCGCGAATGGCGGTCAATACTCTGTCACGAACGTCAAATTCCACGACAATATCGCGAGCAGTCAATATTACATTTTTATTTTTTGTCATATTTACTCCTATCTATGTGTCCGTGGATCACTTGCATCGGCTAAGTTTTGACCAACTACGAAGAAGGACAGGGATACCAAGATCAAGGTTGTCAATGGAATCCAGAAAAGGTAAGCGTTGGTAGTTACATTTTGTGAATAGTCAGAAATCAAGCGTCCCAAACTTGGTACTGTTACAGGAAGACCAAGTCCAAAGAAGGACAGGAAGGCCTCGTAAGAGATAAAGTTTGGAAGCATTTGAGAAGTTGTAGTCACGATAACAGACACCAACTGAGGCATGATATTCTTACCAATAATTTTAAGAGTTGGAGTTCCCAAAGTACGAGAAGCCAAGTTATACTCCAAATCACGGTAACGCATAATTTGAACACGGATCATGTAAGCAATCCCTACCCAGCCAGTGATAGTCATGGCAAAGATTAAGTTCCAGAAACCTGCACCGATAGAGTAGGTCAGGACGATGACAATCAAGAGACCTGGAATATTTGAAATAATATTGTAGACTTCCATCATGATACGGTCAACTGACTTGGAAATTCCCCAGAGAGCACCGACGAGAATTCCGATAAACAAGTTGATGATTGTTGCGATGATGGAGATTAGGATAGAATTCCGCGCACCAAACCACACACCGTCAAACAAAGATTTACCATTGCTGTCTGTACCGAACCAGTACTCCCCGCTGGGTTTGATATAACGCATGCTAAAGTCATTTACCTTGCTGACATCATTGAAATCGAATTTCGAGAACATGGGATAAATGAAACTCATCAGAACAATGGCTATCAGAATGCCTAGCATCACAATCGTTGATTTCTTCTTAAGGAATTGACGCATAACTGAGCGCCAATATGAATAAGCCGGTGCATCAATCGTTTCAGAGGCAAAATCGTCACGTTTGACAAATTGGAATTTACTTTTATCAATTGTAGCCATTATTTACCTCCTTTAGATGTTAATTTAATACGTGGGTCAAGTACTGTCATCAAGATATCACCTAATAAGAGGGCAAAGATTGAAAGACATGTAAAAATAAATACGAGACCGACTACCATGGAGTTATTAGATGCTTTAACGGAGTCAA
Source organism: Streptococcus sp. Marseille-P7376 (assembly GCF_902460385.1). Lineage (NCBI taxonomy): Bacteria > Bacillati > Bacillota > Bacilli > Lactobacillales > Streptococcaceae > Streptococcus > Streptococcus sp. Marseille-P7376. Next base: position 167,060 of record NZ_CABPTS010000003.1, on the reverse strand, counting down.
TCAACATTTTCCCCATACCAGGAAAGGCAAAGACTGTTTCCGTCAGGGTAGCACCTGCAATGACACCAACGATAGAAGCTGGAATACTAGATACCAATGGTACCATAGCATTTTTGAAAATATGTTTGTTAGAAATTTCTTTTTCAGAAAGACCTTTGGCACGCGCAAAACGAACAAAGTCTTGAGACTGCAAGTCAATCATATAGCGACGAATCCACACAGCAGTCCATGGTGCACTCAAAAGACCAAGGATAACAGCTGGAAGAACATATGAACGCCAATCGCTTGCTCCCAAAATCGGGAAGGAATCGGGAAGACCGACCGTAGAACCAGCTAAGCGAACAATGTAAACAAGCGCGATAGTTGGCAGTGACATCATGAAAGTCAGGCCCCCAGTAGATATACTGTCAAACCAAGTGTTTTTCAAACGCGCCATATAAGAACCAAGCGGAACAGCAATCAAATAAGAAATCGCCACACCAATCAGACCGATAATCGCCGAGCTGACAATCATCGATGGATTTTGATAGTTACTTTGAGTCGCTGTATAGGCATCACCTTTACCGTATTTCGCAATATCTTGTGAATCCGCTTTGCTCGGTGTTTTATACGTCCGAGAATAGATATTAACGGATGAAGTTTTCTTACCTGTTGGAAATTGAACTTCGGAAGATTTTGTTTGTCCTTGACCTTGTGTGATAACCTGAAGAACAGGAATATTAGCATAGGTAGGATAAGAATTTCCTAAATTAAAAGTAATGAAGTTCTGATGAATATATGGAAATTGTCCATTGAAGTAAAGCAGGTATTTATGTTTCGTACCCGAACCAACTACAGACCAGCCTACTGCTGGGTCATTTTCAAAACGAATATAACGTTCTAGATTTGGATTGTCTTTATCTTGAACAACATTAGGATGATCAATTTGGATCAGATTAGCATAAAACTCAAATACGCGTTCATAAACTGGAACTTCACGTACTGCATAGAATTCCTTGCTTTCAGAGAATTGATACAGTTTCCAACCATTTCCAATTTTTGCAATATAGTCTTCGTAAATCTTTTTGTTTGCATCTGTTCCTTCAGTAGTAACTGCTGGATTCTCTTTACTTGCTTTTTCTTGTAATTCCTTAGTATCGTAATAATCAACATAGCCCATGCGTTCAAAGATGGTATTTTCATAGTTTGCCTTCTTATCTTTCGTAGTAGCTATCTTGTTATAATTGGGGTCTTGTCTAAAAATCAACCTTCTTGGAACCATGGTATAGATGATGGTATAGGTTAGGGTCGTTACCAAGAAAATCGACACGATTGAGCGTAAAATACGCATTAAAATGTATTTTTTCATTTATCGTTTCCTTTAAATTTCAAAAGAACTTTCTCTCGCTATCAGAGAAAGTTCTAGTGAACGATTTATTCTACATGACTTTCGAGATCTTTTTGTGCTTTCGCATTTGACTCTTCTTTTTCTTTCAGCCATTTTTCACGAGCTGAATCGTAGTCTTTCTTAGTAACAGCATCTGACTTCAGTTTCATATACTTAAAGTATGTGGAAGACGTCTTGTTACCAGTTTGCGCATAGGCACCAGAGAACGGCTCAACACGTGATAGGAATGGTGCTGCACCAGGATTTGCCATCAATGGAACAACAAGAGAATTATCTGTCAGCCAAGCCTGAGCTGCCGCATATTTTTCGTAGCGAGTTGCAACATCTGATGTTTCTTTGCCGGCTTCATCCACCAAGCGGTCAAATTCTTCCATGCCGACTTGTTTAGCAGCCGCATTGTCAGCTCCTTCAAAACCAAGGTAGGTCTTTGTCGTTTCAGCTGCTGTAGTTTTCAAAATGTCTAAATAAGTTGATGGATCTTGATAGTCAGGGTTCCAACCAACTGCCGTTGAGATATCCCAGTCTTCGCCAGCAGCATTTGGTGCGTAGTAAGTAATGTTGTAAAGATCATCTTCCGACATTTGTTGAATATCTACAACAACATTCTCAGCTCCCAAAGTCTTTTCAACAGATTGTTTGAGTGACTGTGCACGGTTAACCATTGGCTTAGAAGTCTGAGCTACTGGAAGATCCAGATGGATTGGGAATTCTACTCCCTCTGCTTGCAGGGCAGCTTTTGCTTTTGCAAACTCTGCTTTTGCCTTCTCAGCATTAAAGAGACCATCTTGGCCGTCGTCTAAGTTAACACCTTTCCACTCATCCCCCAAGCCTGCAACTTTTTCTTCAACAACATCACCAAAGGATTTTTCTCCGACTTGGACAAATGTAGGTGGTACATAAGTATTGCGGACGGCATAAGGAGCACCCTCTTCACCATTGATTTGTGCTGAGTATGATGTACGGTCGATGGCAAAGTTCAAGGCTTGACGGAAGTCTTTATTGAGGATAGCTTTCTTGGTAGCAGCTTTCTGCGCATCTGATGTCTTGCTAGTATGGTTGTAGCTTTGACGGTCAATATTGACACCCATAACCGCTACACCAGCACTTGGTGGCGTGAAGAAGATATTGTCTTTGAATTCTTTTTCCACACCTGCATAGTTTGAGCTGGTCGGATAGAGACGTGCTACTGTATAGACACTGTCTTTGAAACTGCGAGCTAAAGAATCTTGGTCCTGTCCATCAAAATAAGACAATTTGATGGTATCGATATGGACATTTTCCTTATCCCAGTAGTTTTCGTTCTTTTGGTACTCAACTGCTGACTTAGCCGTGATAGACTTCATCAAGAATGGTCCGTTATAGAGAATAGAAGTTGGGTCAGTTGATTGACCAAATTTATCACCTTGTTTTGTCAGGAATTCTTCATTAATTGGCCACATGATTTGTGACGTTGTTTTTGAATTCCACTGTGGTTCAGGTTGATTGAGAGTATATTGAAGGGTATGATCGTCAACTGCTTTGACTCCAACAGTAGAGAAGTCCGTTGTTTTGCCATTCACATAGTCATCCAAACCTTTTACAGATTGTTGAACGAGATAAAGAGCTTCAGATTTCTTGTCAGCAGCGTGTTTCAAACCAGTCACGAAGTCATGAGCTGTTACAGCACCGTATTCTTCGCCTTCTGAAGTATACCATTTGGCATCTTTACGGATTTTATAAGTATAAGTCAAGCCATCTTTAGACACAGTCCATGACTCAGCAACAGAAGGAACAAAGTTTCCATACTGGTCATTTTCCAACAAACCGTCCACACCATTTGTCACGAAATCAGCTGTAGATGCTTTACCAGATGTCACATAGTCCAATGTTTCTGGATCCGCAGTATATACATAGTTATAGGCAGTTGATGCACCTTTTGATGAATTTGAACTTGAACAAGCAGCCAAGACTCCTACTGCAAGAAGACTTACTCCAGCTAATGCCAGAACTCTACTTTTACGCATAATCGCTCTCCTTTAGTGAGTGTTTTTTAGATTTATTTAAGATTATATCATATCTAGATTCAAAAGTAAACTTAATTTTCTGAACATTCACGCCAAATGCGTTGAGTTCACTTTCTCTATTGCCACAAAAAGAACCTCATCATTGCATTGCGAATGATGAGATTCTGGAGGCTTTATTTCACATGGTTTTCTAATTCTTTTTGGGCTTTAAGATTAGATTCTTCTTTTTCTTTTTCCCATTTTTCCAAAGCTTTTTGATAATCTGTTACCGTCAAGATTTTATCTTGAAGCTCCATTCCCTTAAATACATAGATATCCCCTTTAATACCTACATAAGAGTAAGCTTTAGTAAACGGCACAACTTTTTGAACCATTGGAGAACCACCACCAGAGATGGATGGAATCACAACTGAGCTGTCGGTCAACCAAGCTTGAGCAGCTGCATATTTGGTGTAACGAGCATTGGTATCTTGCTTTTCTGCATCCGCTTGTTCCAAAAGGGTCTTGTACTCATTCAAGCCAACTTTAGAAGCAATATCTTGACTTTGACCTTTTGTCAGACCAATATTATCCAATATATCCCCTGTTTCTGGGTTAAAGATATTGAGATAAGTAGATGGATCTTGGTAATCTGCTGACCAGCCAGACATGTTGAGGTCATAGTCTTTTTGAGCAGCTGTTTCAGCGAAATAAGTTGAGTTATCAAAATCATCTGTTGACATCTGATGCACATCAATCACAACATTTTCTTGTCCAAGAGATGCTTCGACAGATTGTTTGAAGGAATTGGTCCGCTGCACCATGATTTTATCTGTCTGATCGACTGGTACATCTAGGTGAATTGGGAATTCAACTCCTTGGGCTTGCAAGGTTTCCTTAGCTTTAGCAAATTCTGCCTTAGCCTTGTCCGGATTGTAAATGCTGTCCTGCCCATCAGCTAGTTTGACCCCTTTCCATTCATCACCGTAAGAAGTCAGCTGTGCTTCAACGACATCTGAGAAGTCCTTGCCATCCACTTGCACAAAACCAGGAGGCACTAGCAGTGTTCTGATAATCTTGGTCGCGCCGTCATTTCCATTCATCTGTGCGCCAAATGATGTACGGTCAAAAGCAAAGTTGATTGCCTGACGGAAGTCTTTGTTTTGAATCGCTTCTTTGCTGGCAGCTTTTTGTGCATCTGTCTTAGAAGTGTGGTTATATGCCTGACGATTTAGGTTAAAGCTATAGAAATAGCTAGTTGAATTTTGTGGAGAAAAGATGATATTGTCTTTATATTTCTTTTCTACTGAGGCATAATTGGAGCTGGTTGGATAGAGGCGAGCCTGAGTATAGGCACCGTCTGTGAAGTTGCGCACCAATGATTCTTGGTCAGAGCCATCATAGTAAGTCAGCTTGACATCTTCGATCTTCACGTTATCCTTATCCCAATAGTTTTGGTTTTTAGAGTATTCAATAACAGACTTGGAAGTGTAAGCCTTTAAGATATATGGGCCATTGTAGAGGATACCTGAAGGACGCACTGTACCAAAGTCTTTGCCTTCTTTATTGAGGAAGTCTTCGTTGATTGGGAAGAGGATTCCCATTGTCGTCTTAGAATTCCAGTAGCTTTCTGGCTGGTTCAAGGTATATTCTACGGTATGATCATCGATTGCTTTGACACCTACAGTAGAGAAGTCATTATTCTCCCCTTTGATATAAGCGTCTAAGCCCTTGATAGAAGTTTGCACAATTGGCAATGCTTCTGATTTCTCATCTGCAGCATGCTTGAGACCCGTTACAAAGTCCTGAGCTTTGACATCAGCGTATTCTTCACCATCTGCTGTATACCATTTAGCATCCTTACGCAACTTATAAGTATAAGTCAAACCGTCTTTAGACACAGTCCAGTCCTCAGCCAACGACGGTATGATATTCCCATACTGATCGTTTTCTAAAAGACCGTCTACCAAATTAGCAATAATGTCAGATGTAGAAGCACGATTGGAGTTCACATAGTCCAATGTATCCGGATCTGTACTATAGACATAGGAATATGTCTTTGCTGAGCTAGCACCAGAATTACCACAGGCTCCTAAAAAGAGCGCTGATGCAGCAACTAGGCCAGTGATTGCCAACCATTTAGATTTTTTCATGAGCAAATCTCCTTCTCAAGTATTTTGTATTATTATACATTATTTTCAAGCAAAAACAAAGAGTAATCTAGAGAATTAGCAAATTTATTTTTCCTATCAAGCCTTTTTAGAGTTAAAATCAAGAGATTGTTAGAAAAAATTTGAATTTCTCGTCTTCTTTTATAAAAATACGATTTGTTTCATAAATAATAAATCGTCGCAATCTTTTTAAAAATCATTTCTCATACAAGAGCATTTTTTATGATACAATGGAATTAATCTTACGTTAGGGGAAAGAAATGAAAAAATTATTATTGATTTTATTCCTAATCATTGGCATGGGAGCAGCAACTGTTAAAGCAGATGAGTATGACCTTGCTGCTAAGAGTGCCATCGCTGTTGACGCTTCCTCTGGAAAAATATTATACGAAAAAAACTCGACAACTCCAATCGAAGTCGGATCAATTACCCACCTTTTGACAGCCTATTTAGTTTACGAAGCGATTTCAGAAGGGAAATTAAGCCTTGATACTGATGTCGATATTTCCGATTACGCCTATAATCTGACAGCAAATCCCTATATTACGAACCTACCTCTTGAGGCCCGCCGCTACACAGTCGAGGAATTGCTGGAAGCCTCCCTGCTAATCAGTGCCAACAGTGCTACAATCGCTTTAGCAGAAAAAGTTGCTGGAAGTGAAGAAAACTTTGTCAAAATGATGAAAGACAAACTAAAAGAATGGAAGATCACTGACGCCATTATTTTAAATGCTACAGGGACCGATACCCGATTACTGGATGGAACAATTGATGAAAATAACACAGTTGATTCAACTGAATCAACCGAAACAAGTGAAAAAAAATCCAAAGACAAAAAAGACAAAGACACCGAAAATAAATTCAGCGCTTATGCACTTGCTGTGATTACCTATCACCTACTAAAAGACTACCCTCAAATTATTGATATCACCTCTAAACCTAAGGGAAATTTTGCAGGGATTGAGCTGGGAAATTACAATCTTATGCTTGAAGGGCTGCCTAGTTTTCGCTCTGGAGTAGATGGATTGAAAACGGGAGGTTCTGAAAAGGGTGGGGCTTCATTTGTAGCTACCACTACAGAAAAAGGGGTTCGGCTCATTACAGTTGTTTTAGGGGTTGAACAGGAAGCCAATGATCCCTATATACGATTCAGCCTTACTTCCAGCCTGATGAGTTACGTCTCTCAAAACTTCGTCCAAACCGTGCTTGTGCAAAAGGGAGAAGCTTACAAGAGTTCTCAAGTAAACATAAAGGATGGAAAGCAGAATACTGAGGTTGCCGTCGCAAGCGAGGACTTCGTTATTATAGAGCGAATCGGTAACCAAGCTGAAGCAAAACTGAAATTTTCTGCTGAACACCCAGAGTTTCAAGCACCTATGAAAAAGGGCACTGAGATTGGTACATTGACCTATATAGACCCTGAGCCTATCGGACAAGGCTATTTAGAAAATAAACAACCCTCCATCTCGATGGTAACAGGAAAAAAAGTTGAAAAAGCCATCTTTTTTAAAGTCTGGTGGAATGACTTTGTCCGTTTCGTAAACGAAAAATTATAAAGAATAACCGCGAATCAAATGATTCGCGGTTATTTGTATAGTTTATGGATGTTTAACGCAAACTAGAAAATATCTTTGAAGATTAACTCGCAATCGAGTATTCCGCTACTGTTTAAAAGGTTCTCTGAATCTTTTAAACACTTTGATTAGGCAAAGATTTATCCACAATTTAAAAAGAGTCTAACGTCTCTTTTTAACCAACTGATCCTTCCATTTCATAGCTGATCAGGCGGTTGAGCTCAACAGCATATTCCATGGGCAGTTCTTTAGTGAAAGGCTCGACAAAGCCCATGACAATCATTTCGGTTGCTTCGGACTCCGACAAGCCACGGCTCATGAGGTAGTAGAGCTGCTCTTCAGAAATCTTAGAAACTTTAGCTTCATGTTCCAAAGCCACCTGCGAGTTGTGGATTTCATTAAATGGAATGGTGTCTGAAGCAGACAAGTCATCCATGATAATGGTATCACACTCGATATGGCTGACAGATTTCTTAGAATTCCGAGCAAAGGTCACTTGGCCACGGTAGTCTACTTTACCTCCGCCCTTGGCAATGGACTTAGACACAATAGACGAGCTGGTGTGTGGCGCATTGTGAATCATCTTAGCGCCTGTATCCTGATGCTGGCCTGCATTGGCAAAGGCAATAGACAACATGGTTCCACGCGCCCCAGGTCCGTCCAGATAAACAGATGGATACTTCATGGTTGTTTTGGCACCAAGGTTCCCGTCAATCCACTCAACTGTCGCATCTTTCATAGCCCGAGCTCGTTTGGTTACAAGGTTATAAACGTTATCAGACCAGTTTTGAATAGTCGTATAACGCATATAGGCGCCGTCAAGAGCAAAGATTTCGACAATAGCCGCATGCAAGCTGTTACTTGAATAAGTCGGAGCTGTACATCCTTCTACGTAGTGGACACTTGCTCCCTCGTCAACGATAATCAAAGTCCGCTCAAACTGACCTGTGTTTTCATTGTTGATACGAAAGTAGGTCTGGAGCGGAATATCAACCTTGACACCTTTTGGTACATAGATAAAGGTACCACCAGACCAAACCGCTGAATTAAGGGCTGCCAACTTATTATCTGTCGGAGGAACCAGCTTAGCAAAATACTGTTTAAACAAATCTGGGTATTCCTTGAGAGCTGAGTCGGTATCCGTAAAGACAATGCCTAGCTTTTGGAACTCTTCCTTCATATTGTGATAAACTACTTCTGATTCATATTGGGCAGCTGCCCCAGCGAGGTAAGCCCGCTCGGCTTCTGGAATCCCAATCCGCTCAAAAGTTTCCTTGATCTTCTCAGGTACATCATCCCAGCTTCTAGCCGGCTTATCAGAAGCCTTTTGGTAATAAATCAAGTCGTCGAAATTAATCTCTGACAGATCCGGCCCCCAGGTCTGCATAGGCATCTTCTTGAATACTTCATAGGATTTGAGGCGGAAATCCAGCATCCATTCTGGTTCATCCTTGGCTGCTGAAAGCTCATGAATGACCGCTTCATTCAGCCCTTTCCCTGTCGAGAGAACAGGTTCAACATCGTCATGGAAACCAAACTTGTACTCACCGAGATCAATCGGTTTTGGTTCTACTCTTTCTTCTGACATAATTTCCTTTCACGTTCTTACTTTTTATCTTCTTCAATCGCTCGCTTGAGGGCATTCCAACCCAAGGTCGCACACTTAATCCGCTGCGGGAATTTGGCAACGCCTGCTAAAAAAGCGGCATCTCCCAATTCTTTCTGGCGACTATCTTCTTGGCCCTGAACCATCTGCGAGAAGACCTCTGCTAATTCCAGTGCCTGCTCTTTTGTCTTTCCCAAAACTGCATCCGTCATCATGCTAGCCGAAGCCGTTGAGATGGTACAGCCAGAATTAACAAAGGCAATATCCTCAATCTGATCCTCAGCATTAAACTTCACTGACAGGCTGATAACATCGCCACAGGTCGGATTATTGAGGACTACCTGCTCCACATCTTCCAATTTCCCATGATGATGGGGGTGAGCCGAATGGTCGGTCACGACTGCCTTGTAAAGACTGTCTAACTTAGAAAGCGCCATTGAAAAACTCCTTTGTCTTTTCTAAAGCATCTACCAGCTTGTCACAATCTGCATAGGTGTTATAGATATAAAAGCTGGCCCGCACAGTCGCTGGCACCTGCAGATAGGTGAGCAAAGGCTGGGCACAATGGTGACCCGCCCGAACAGCTACTCCTTCGTAGTCTAGAGCCGTCGCGACATCATGCGGATGGAGACCATCCAGATTAAAGGCAATCACGCCTGAGCGCTGGGCCAAATCCTGAGAGCCATAAATCGTCAACCCTTCTACTGCCTGCAGCTTAGGAAATACGTAGGCAATCAGGTCCTGCTCATGCTGAGCAATGGCATCCATACCCAAGTCTTCCAAATAATCAATGGCCGCCGCAAGACCGATTGCTCCAGCCATATTCGGAGTACCGGCCTCAAACTTCCACGGGAGCTCCTTCCAGGTCGCTTCCTGCTCATAGACAAAATCAATCATTTCGCCGCCAAACTCGACTGGCGACATCTGCTCTAGCAGCTCTTCCTTGCCATAGAGAACCCCGATACCAGTCGGACCTGTCATCTTATGTCCCGAAAAGGCGAAGAAGTCTACATCCAAATCCTGCACATCAATCTTCATGTGCGGAATGGATTGAGCCCCATCTACCACCAAAATTGCTCCTTGCTGATGAACCAGCTGGGCAATCTCCTTGATGGGATTGATGACACCGAGGACATTGGAAGCATGAGCCAGAGAGACAAACTTGGTTTGCTCATTGAGCTTGGCACGGAAATCTTCCATATCCAGAGCACCGTCCTTGAGATAGACATAGACTAGCTTAGCTCCGGTCTTCCTACAAGCTTCCTGCCAAGGAATAACATTGGAATGGTGCTCCATGATAGAAATCAACACTTCATCACCAGGCTGCAGCCTTTCAGCCGCAAACTGAGCCACCCAATTAAGACTCGTTGTGGTCCCTCGTGTAAAGAGGACTTCTCTGCTAGAAGCTGCATTGATAAAAGAACGAACTCTTTCTCTGGCTGCTTCATAGGCTGCAGTTGCCCGCTCAGCTAGCGTATGCACACCGCGGTGGACGTTGGCATTGTCTCTAAGATAGTAGTTTTCAATAGCTGCCAGCACCTGCTTGGGTTTCTGGGTTGTCGCCGCATTATCCAAATAAACCAAAGGCTCATCATTGACAATTTGGTCCAAAATGGGAAAATCTTGCTTGATTGCTTCTGCATTAAATCCGGACATGAAGACTCCTATCTAACTTATACGGGACAAGGCCCAGCTTTTTATCTTTTTGCGAGAATAATATCAATATTTTCAATCATTTCATCGCGGACTTCTTTGACAGGGATTTCTACAATCACTGAGCCTAAGAAGCCACGCACGACCAAGCGTTCAGCCGTCGCCTTATCTAGACCCCGACTCATGAGGTAGTACATATCCTCTGGATCCACCTGACCGATAGAAGCCGCGTGACCCGCTGTCACATCGTTCTCATCAATCAAGAGAATCGGGTTAGCATCTGAGCGCGCTTGGTCAGACAGCATGAGAACCCGGCTTTCCTGCTGGGCATCTGCTCCCTTAGCTCCTTTGATAATATGACCGATACCATTGAAGGTCAAGGTCCCTTTTTCTAGAATAACCCCGTGCTGCAGGATATTTCCGATAGAGTTGCAGCCATAGTTAGTCACTCGGGTGTCAATTCCCTGAACCTGCTTACCGCTTGAGAGAGCCACCACTTTCATATCCGCATGGCTGCCCTTGCCATAGAGGTCGCTGTCAAAGTCAGCCACCACATTACCTTCGTTCATAACGCCGATAGCCCAGTCAATCATGGCATCATTGTCTAGCTTGCCACGACGGCTGATATAAGCTGTTACATTTTCGCCCAAGCGGTCAATGGCTGAAAACTTAATCTGAGCTCCAGCTTGGGCAATGACTTCAACAGTGATATTAGCTGTTGTCGGAACAGTCCCTTGACCGTAAGTCTCCAAGCGTTCCAAGTAGTTAACCTTTGAGTGCTTGCCTGCGATAATCAAAATATGCTTGTTAAAAGGAACATCGCTCTCGCTGTCCTGATAAAAAATCCCTTCAATCGGCTGGTCGATCTCAACATTATCCGGCACATAAAGCACTGCGCCGCTGTTGAAATAAGCCATGTGATAAGCTGCCAATTTGTCCTCGTCGTACTTGACTGCGGACATGAAATGCTGCTCCACCAGCTGTGGAATCTCCTCCAAAGCAGAGTGGAAATCGGTAAAAACCACGCCTTGCTCTGCCAAGTCGGCTGGAAGCTGCTCAAGGACAGTTTGGGTTCCCATTTGGATAAACTTGAGATTGTCTCCGAGAGCCGTAAAATCTGGCACACTGGTCAAAGGCTCGCTATCAGAAATCCGTCCGTCTCCCAGATTCCAGCGGTGAAATTTAACCCGCTCAATAACTGGCAAATCCAGTTGGTCCATCTTGTCAAAAGCCTGCTGACGGAGATTTGCCAACCATACTGGTTCTGCGTGAAGCTGTGAAAATTCGTGAATTAATTCTTTCGTCATGTCATTCTCCTATCTTTTATCAAAGTCAAAAGAATGTTTGACTAAGCTTCCTCAGTGTAGTTGAAGCCCAACTCTTCAGCCAACTTAGCATAGCCTTCTTTCTCCAAGCGGATTGCCAATTCTGGACCGCCAGAAAGAACGACTTTACCATCCATCATGACATGAACTACATCTGGAGTGATATAGTTGAGCAGGCGTTGGTAGTGGGTGATAATCATAGCCCCAAAACCTTTACCGCGCATAGCGTTGACCCCTTTAGAAACGACCTTGAGGGCATCAATATCTAGACCCGAGTCAATCTCATCCAAGAGTGCAAAAGTTGGCTCTAGCATGAGCAACTGCAGAATTTCATTGCGTTTCTTTTCCCCGCCTGAAAAACCTTCATTGAGGTAGCGCTCAGCCATTTCTTCTTTCATGTTGAGCAGTTCCATCTTTTCATCTAGTTTCGTGATGAAATCACGGACAGAGATTTTTTCATCGTCTTCCTTGCCCGCATTCATAGCTGCACGGAGAAACTCTGCATTGGTAATACCAGGAATCTCACTAGGGTACTGCATAGCGAGGAAGAGTCCCATACGAGCACGCTCGTCTACTTCCAGTTCCAAGATATTGACCCCATCAAAAAGCACCTCTCCTTGAGTCACTTCATAGTTAGGGTTGCCCATGATGGCTGCAGACAGTGTAGACTTCCCTGTTCCATTTGGTCCCATGATGGCTGCAACTTCTCCTGTTTTCAGGGTCAAGTTGACTCCCTTAAGAATTTTCTTCCCTTCAATTTCAACATGAAGGTCTTTGATTTCCAATACAGACATGATTGTTTTCCTTTCCTTTTTCATACTTTTTGAAGACCAGCTGTTCAATACTTTCTTTCAGATATTTGATTTTCCAACTCCAAATTTCATCAGAAAAGCTAATTTTCGGCATTTTTTAAAATGAAGATCCTCAACGCTGATTTTCATTAAGCATGCTGTTTTATACTCTTTTTAGTATACCAAAAAAAAGCCTGAAAGGCTTTTATTTTGTTTAGAGCAGCTCTTATTGGCGATGTTTTTCCTGCCACTTGCGACGAACCTCTTCACGGTAGGAAGAATTACCTATAAAACGCATAATGTTTAGGAGAGGAGTACGGTTTGGCCCTAAAACACCAACCAATTCTGCCAGCAATTCTACACCCCAAAACAAGCCCAGTATGAGTAAAACTCCACCAATACGGCTCGATACATTGAGCAAGAGAGAAATCATAGCAAAAATCATTGAAATGCCATAAATGACTAAAACAGTTCCTCTATGAGTCAATCCTAGTGATAAAAGTCTGTGATGAAGGTGATGCTTATCCGGAGTATAAAACTTTTGACCCGATAAAGTTCGGCGAATGATCGCTAAAAAAGTATCGGTAATCGGCACTCCTAAAATAATCATAGGAGTCACTACCGCAACAGCTGTCGCGTTTTTTAACCCCTGTAAGGACAAGACAGCTATCATAAATCCTATAAAAAGGGCACCCGTATCCCCTAGATAAATAATAGCTGGGTGGTAATTGTAAGGAAAGAATCCAGCGATAGACATCACCAAAACAAAAATTGTCAAAGTTAGAAAGAGATGGTGCCCAGGAAGAAAGAAATAGGAAACAATTCCCATGGTCACCAAAGAAATAATGGAGACTCCGCTGACTAAACCATCCAAACCATCAATCAGATTGACTGCATTGGTAATGGAAATAATCCAAATCACTGTCAAAATATAAGACAACCAAGGAGCAAAATGAAGGAAAGGTCCTCCAAAAGGAATCTTGAAATCATCCAAGCGAAAGTCTGTCAGGAACCATATTAAACTAGCCGCTAAAACAATACCACTCATTTTTAGGGCTGGAGATAGCTCTCTAACATCATCAATCAAGCCCGTAGCAGCAATAATCAGTCCGCCTAAAACAACCGGCCAAACATATTCAAGGTAACTTTGTGCCAAAAGCTGAACTTGAACAATCTGAGGCATAAAAACAAGGGTGGAGACAGTAAAAGCAATAACGATGGCTAGGCCACCACTGCTAGGCATGGGTTTTTTATTGATCCGCCGAGCATTTGGATAATCCACCGCTCCTATCTTGAAGGCTAACAGCCGAACTAACGGAGTCAGAATGACTCCAATAAAGAAAGTTCCCAGCAAAACCAAAATAAACTTTAAGGGGAAAGTAATCATATGCATTCAACCTTTTGCAGACTGGAAACCGCATCTGTCACTAATAACAGATAGCCATGCTCTTGCAAGACCGCACGCGTGATAGCTGAGTCTTCCGCAAATTCACGCATCTTGGCCAAAAGCCAAGCTGGATAGCGCTCTGGGAAACCTTCCACATCTACCAAAATCGTTAAATAGTATGCTGAATCATATTTATACAATTCTGAGAGGTCTATTTGATAATCCACTGTTTTAGCAAAAGAGACCGCACTGTTTAAATCCGCAAAACGCAAGATGTAGTAGATATACCGGTCAGCATTTTCAGGTTGAGATTCCTCCCTTACATCGTCAGAAACCGTCTCCTGCTCAGTCTCTACAGCCTCCAAGGATTTAATCGCTTCTAAGTCTTCCTTACTCTTATCAAAAATGCTTTTTTCTAAGGTCTTTAAAAATTCATCCGGAGACATCTGGGATAATTCCGCCATGTCAGGCAAATCGGTCAAGTCTTCAAAATTCAAGTTTTTATCCAATTTAGACTTGGTGACAAAAACATCTACCTTATCTGGCTTAGGCGTCACCCGAAAACTCAACATACCACTGTCAAGGAAACTTTCAGGCATTTCTAGCTCATCTAAGATGGTATAGAAAAATTCCTCTGTTTTTTCTTGAGGGACTAGAAAATCCGCCATCTCCATACCACGTTCTTCTAAGTCTTCTAATTGGATGGTGATTTTAATCGTCGAATCACTAATCTGTTTCATTTCCATGTCGCTACCTCATACTTTCATAGTCTTTCTATTATACTAAAATTTCGCACTTATTTCAAAAAATAGCTAGCAAACTTAATAAAGAAAAGGTCGGGAAATATCCCAACCCATGATTATCCAATAATCGCCTTGATAAGAGCATAAACTATCAACAAAGCTCCCAATCCAATCCGATATTTACCAAAAATAGTAAAATCATGCTTCTTGACATAGTCTGTCAGAAAACGAATCACGACTAAACTGACTCCGAAAGCCACTCCCATCGCTACTAGCAAAAGGAAGAACTGATCCCAGCCTAAAGCATTACCCTTGATGATGAATTTAAGGATTTTCAGACCGCTGGCGCCAAACATAATCGGAATTCCCAGATAGAAGGTAAACTCTGTCACAACGGGCCGGCTGACACCATTTAAAAGACCGCCGACAATCGTCGCACCTGAGCGGCTCGTCCCTGGAAAGAGGGATAAAACTTGGAAAAGGCCGATATAAAGGGCTGTTTGATAGGGAAGCTTACTCAACTCTGTTACAGTCGGTGCCTCTTGCTCCCGCCGCTCCAGATAGATAAAGGCTGCTCCATAGACAATCAGCATAATCGCAACGGATACTAGATTATAAAAATGCGCTTCAAACCAGTCATCTAGGAAAAGGCCAATAAAAGCTGCAGGGAAAGCTGCTACCACTACCTTAGCCCACAACTGCCACGTGCGACGAATTTCCCGGGCAGTTTTACCAGGCTTAAAAGGATTCAGCTTATCAAAATAAATCACAACAACAGCCAAAATAGCTCCCAGCTGGATGACCACATTGAACATCTCCATGAAGGCTGGATTTTCATTTTTATACTTGATAAAATCTTGAATCAGAATCAAGTGGCCAGTGCTCGAAATCGGCAGCCACTCCGTAATTCCCTCAACAATTCCATAAATGATGGATTTCAATATTTCAACGATAAACATATCTAACTCCTAAAACAACTTTAGCACTTATTATACCATATATTGGGGGAGAGGGGAAGTTCTCCCAGAGCCTTTCGCTAGCTTTTTATCAAAAGGCTCCGCCACCTCCGCCTCCGCCAGAGAAGCCACCGCCACCACTACCTCCCGATGAAACCGAGAAATGACTGGCCGTTGAAGCAATATGACCATAATTTGAAAAACTGTGGGAACTTGCATAGAAAAGAGGGTGCAGATTATATTGGACATAGCCATCCATCGAAGCATTTCCCAAGGAAATCTGGCGCAGCTTCATCACGCGGCTGACACGATCCGCATAACCAAAGAGCGTAGCATAGACCAAGAGACGGTTCCACAGAATGATTCCCTCCACCTCTGTCTTATCTAGGTGAGCAATGTCACGCAGCATATTGGCAAAGCTCTTCCAGAGATAAAAATCGTAGGCTCCTTCTTCACTCAAAATACCATCACGCTGATAGCTCTGCAAATCTTTTATCAGTAGAGAACCCGTAAGAAAAGCAAGGCCGCCCAGTGGAATAGAAGACCAGATAATGCCATCTAAAGCCAGCAGAAAGGCCAAGAAAGTCAGCAGAGATGTCCCAAAGGAAAGAAAACTGGCAGTCAGTGCTGTTCTAAATAATAATTTTTCTTCTCGGTTTAATGGGCGATAGTGGTCCAGCAAGTTCAGACGTTGAGTCTCCAAGCGTACTTGATCAGACAAGGTCTGTAAGTTAGATGTAAAACGATTTTTAATGCTACTTCCAATTTGGCGGATTCGTGCCTCATCTTTTGCTTTTTTATTTTTATAAAGATCTTCTGAAATCTGATAATCTTCAAACAAATTCGCTACTGCCACCTGTTTATTTTTCCCAAAAGCCATCTTCAGGAACTGACCTTCAAAATCTGACAGCCCTTCTTTAGAAACTAGCTTCAGGATCGGCTCATCGGCATCTCCCAAAAGCTGGATGTAGCCTCGATCCATCAGATCCAGCAGGCTGGCCTGCACCAGATTTTCAAATTTTAAACAAGCTCGTCCGCCATTTGTCGGATCGACTTCCTCCATATCCACGGCAAAGATATTAGCCGCTAGGACCAGCGGGGCGAGATTTTGCGGAGCTTCATAAAGTCGAGCGTTTTTGGGGAAATTCTTTCTAGGTCGAATCTTATAACGAAAAATCAGATAACAGATTCCCGAAGCTATCAGCAAAAACAAGGCTAAGAGAGGCAGATAAACTTCTCCCGAGTGATGATAAAACTTGGTCTGAGTCGCAATCTTCTCTTCAATTTCTTGAAATTTTTTCAGATAGTCAGTTTCCGTCGGATTCTGGGCAACCTGATGTAGGGCCTGCCGATCCCAGTATCCATGCAATTCAACTTTCTTACCACTAGGTAAATGAGAGAGCTGAATCCAATAGTCGGCGCCATTCCTCTCTACAACAGTCGGCTGCCCAAAATAACCTGTATGAGCATACATCTCTGTTGTAGACCAGCTTCCTAGGCCCCAAACCTTAATCCTAACACTTTTAATCTTCTCTTCCCAATCACTGATAGGAGTCCACTTTAGCTCAGCAATATCCTTATGAAGAAAAAGAAGATTACTCAATTTCCAGGTGACTGTTACAGTGACCGTATCCCCTTCTTGACCCGCATTGTAAATCTTGACCTCGTAACCATCTCCTAAATCTGTGATTTGTGGCTCAAAGTTAGACTTTGCGATTCCATTTGTTTTTACGGAGATCGTTGGATTTGAATCGATAGAAAATCCTTCTGGCATTTTCCCAGCAGAGCCCAGCGAAACAAACTGGCCGTTGTAATCATCATCAAAATGATAAGTAACCCGCTCTGTGTAGGTTGCGGTATTATTAGCATGGATTTCCAAATCCCCTTGATAGGACTGGATTTGATAGTCCAAAGCCGACACCGTCCCAATAAAGAAAAAACTTAAAAGAAAGACAAAAATTCCAGACAAATACTTTTTCATAACTCAATATCCTTTTTATACTTATCCTATTATAGCATTTTTCTTAAGTAAGGGCTTACTGGGATTGAAAAGCGCTATATTTTTCGGTAGAATAGAGAAAACAATTTTAGAAGGACTAGGAGAGAATATGAAAAAGTTCATTTTAACCTTATTTACAGCCCTCCTCGTCTGTCTGGGAACCCTCACTGTGGCTCAGGCAGATGACTATCTCCGAATTGGGATGGAAGCGGCCTATGCTCCTTTCAACTGGACACAGGATGATGATTCAAACGGAGCTGTCAAAATCGAAGGGACAAATCAATATGCCAATGGCTATGATGTCCAAATTGCTAAGAAAATTGCTCAGGAAATGGGCAAGGAACCGCTGGTTGTAAAGACTTCTTGGAATGGACTGATTCCAGCCTTGACATCTGGTAAAATCGATATGATTATCGCTGGTATGAGCCCAACGGCTGAACGTAAAAAAGAAATCGCTTTTTCCGACAGCTACTACACCAGTGAGCCTGTTGTGCTCGTTCGAAAAGACGGTGACTACGCCAAAGCCAAGACTCTCGAAGACTTCAAAGATGCCAAAATCACTTCCCAACAAGGAGTTTATCTTTACAATCTGATTTCCCAGCTGCCTGGAGCAAAGCAAGAAACAGCTATGGGGGACTTTGCGCAAATGCGCCAAGCCTTGGAATCTGGCGTCATTGATGGCTATATCTCCGAGCGCCCTGAAGCCTTGACAGCCGAAGCTGCTAATTCTAAGTTCAAAATGATCCAATTCAAGCAAGGTTTTGATGTTAGCGAAGAAGACGCCTCAATTGCCATCGGTATGCGTAAAGGTGACAGTCGAATTGACCAAGCCAATGCTGCCATCGCTAAAATCTCAATGGATGACCAAGTGAAACTGATGGATCAGATGATCAAAACTCAGCCTGTGGACACCGATACAGACGATGCTGATGATACCTTCTTCAATCAAGTACTGAAGATTTGGAAAGAGAACTGGCCACAGTTTGTACGCGGAGCTGGCTTGACCTTGCTCATTTCCATCACAGGGACAGTTGCTGGTCTCCTGATCGGCTTGCTGATTGGAGTTTACCGGACAGCACCCGTTTCCAAAAATAAAGTTTTAGCTTCCCTACAAAAACTATTCGGTTGGTTCTTGAATATCTATATCGAAGTTTTCCGCGGTACACCAATGATTGTACAGTCTATGGTCATCTACTATGGAACAGCCCAAGCTTTTGGCATTTCGATTGACCGGACAGCTGCCGCTATCTTTATCGTTTCTATTAATACCGGTGCTTATATGAGTGAAATTGTCCGCGGTGGTATCTTTGCCGTTGACAAGGGACAATTTGAAGCGGCTACTGCGCTAGGAATGACCCACGGCCAAACCATGCGTAAGGTTGTGCTACCACAGGTGGTCCGCAACATTTTGCCTGCAACTGGTAATGAATTTGTCATCAATATCAAGGATACATCCGTCCTGAATGTCATCTCCGTGGTGGAGCTCTACTTCTCAGGAAATACGATTGCAACTCAGACTTATCAGTATTTCCAAACCTTCACCATTATCGCAGTCATTTACTTTGTCTTGACCTTTACCGTCACTCGAATCTTACGTTTCATCGAGCGGAAATTTGACACAGATCATTACACAACAGGTGCCAATCAAATGCAGACGGGAGAATTGAAACAATGACCCAAACAATTTTAGAAATTAAACATCTCAAAAAATCCTATGGAGAGAATCAAGTCTTAAAAGACATTTCTCTGACTGTCCACAAGGGCGAAGTTATCTCCATTATCGGAAGTTCAGGTAGCGGAAAATCAACTTTTCTCCGCTCCATCAACCTCCTCGAAACACCTACTGCTGGCGAAATTCTCTATCGCGGGAAAAATGTCTTGGATGAAAACTATGATCTGACTCATTACCGCGAAAAATTAGGTATGGTGTTCCAAAGTTTCAATCTTTTTGAAAATCTCAATGTCCTAGAAAATACCATCGTAGCTCAGACAACCGTACTCAAAAGAGAGCGTGCTGAGGCAGAAAAGATTGCCAAAGAAAATCTGGAAAAGGTGGGCATGGGAGAGCTCTACTGGCAAGCCAAGCCTAAACAACTTTCAGGTGGACAAAAACAGCGGGTTGCCATTGCGCGTGCGCTTTCCATGAATCCTGATGCTATCCTTTTCGATGAACCAACTTCAGCTCTTGACCCAGAAATGGTCGGCGAAGTTCTGAAAATCATGAAAGAATTGGCTAAAGAAGGCCTGACCATGATTGTCGTGACCCACGAAATGGAGTTCGCCCGTGATGTTTCCAACCGTGTTATTTTCATGGATAAAGGAGTCATTGCAGAGGAAGGCACTCCGCAAGAATTCTTTACCAATCCTAAAGAAGAACGGACAAAAGAATTCCTACAGCGCTTTTTGAAATAAACAATTTACAACACAAGACGGTCAAAACTCAACCGTCTTTTGTTTTTATTTACAAAAACAAAAAAAGCGGGTTTCCCCACTTTTTGAAGATTAATCTTCAAACTTTTCATGATTTTTGTCGTAGAAATCAATCAAGCCAAGAGCTGTTTCAAAAGAAATATTCTTTACTTTTGCCCGTCCTTGAGCAAGAGCAATAATTGACATTTCACGCGCGTTTGTTTCTTTACTAATACGGTAACCTGTAATTTTTTTGTCACGAACCCAACCAACAACTGATTCTACTTTTTCAAAATTCGATTTAGCCATTTCTTACTCCTCTCTATTTATTTCGATAACTACTATAATTGTTTTTATACAGTTTGTCAACATAAAAAACCATATTCTAACAAATTAAATATTTCTGAAAATTCTTTATTTTGCTTTGAGGGCTGAAAGTATCTGTGTTCTAATACTTTCTACCCCTTCTGGATTCGCTGGAAGGAAAAGCGTATTATTGCCAGGTTTATCTGCAAAATTATTCAGTGTATCAAGATATTGATTGGTCAACAAAATGGACATGATCTGTTCTTCTGTCAACTCAATATTTGCGCCTTTCAACTCTTTAATAGAATCTGCTAAGCCATCCACAATAGCCTTCCGCTGCTCTGCAATACCAACCCCGTGCAGACGGTCTTTCTCAGCCTCAGCCTCAGCCGCAGTGACGATTTTGATCTTATCTGCTTCCGCCAATTCCTGAGCGGCAACACGCTTGCGCTGCGCCGCGTTAATTTCATTCATGGACTGCTTGACTTCCGCATCTGGCTCAACCTTAGTGATCAAGGTTTTGACAATGATATAGCCATAAGTGGACATTTCTTCAGCCACCTGCTTTTGAACTTCTAAGGCAATCTCGTCTTTCTTTTCAAATAGCTCGTCCAAGGTCAGTTTAGGAACAGAGGAACGCAGAGCATCTTCGATATAAGACTTGATCTGCGCTTCTGGTCGCATGAGTTTATAGTAAGCATCTGTGACATTGTGTTCATTTACCCGATACTGGGTCGCAACATTCATGGTCACAAAGACATTGTCCTGAGTCTTGGTCTCAACAATGATGTCACTCTGCAACAAACGCAACTGGACACGAGCGGCAATTTTGTCGATTCCCAAAGGCAAACGAATATTCATCCCACTTGTGCTGGTCTTATGGTAGCGTCCAAAACGCTCAATGATGGCAACAGACTGCTGACGCACAACGTAGAGCGAGCTGAGGACTAGTATTCCAAAGAGAACCAAGAGAATGAGAAAGAAGAAAAAGAATAGACTTAAAAACATAATCACATCTCCTTAATTTAATATAGTATATTCTAGCACACTCCTCAATCGCTTGCAATTAAAAAGCAGAGTTTTGCTAAAATATCTTTAGGTTCAGACCAACATATTATAAAGAGTTTCATTTCCGTTCAGATTGATGAAGGATGGGTCAAACTGCTCAATCCGATTAATTAGTGCAGCATAGTCATACTTGTTTGCCAGTGCAATCCCAATCAAGACTGGACCTGTCCCTTTGCTGGCTCGTTTAATATATTCAAACCGAGTAATATCATCATTTGGCCCTAAAATATCATTTACAAATTCACGCAAGGCACCTGGCCGCTGCGGGAAGTTTACCACAAAGTAGTGTTTGATTCCATCATAAATAAGGGCACGCTCTTCCATCTCCGGCATGCGGTTAATATCATTATTACCTCCAGAAATGATACAGCAAACCGTTTTTCCTTTGATATATTCTCTCAACACTTCCAAGGCTGCTACACTTGCTGCTCCTGCTGGCTCTGCTACGATTCCCTGCTTCGAATAAAGGTCGATCAGCGTTTCTGAAATCAGACCTTCATCAACCCCGATAAGGGTTTCGACATTTTTTTGCGTTACTTCGTAAGTCAAAGAGCCGACTTTCTGCACCGCAATGCCATCCGCAAATTTATCAATTTCTTTAAGTTTGACTGGACCGCCTGCATCGAAAGCAGCCTTCATGCTACGGGCTCCATTGGCCTCTACTCCGATAATCTCAATCTGTTGCTGGGTTTCCTTAATATAAGTGGATACGCCTGCGATGAGACCACCGCCACCTACGGGCACCAAGACCAAGTCTAAATCAATGGATTCTCGAACCGCATCATCTAAGATTTCATAGCCAACCGTTCCCTGACCAGCCTGAACATGAACATTATCAAAAGGATCGATAAAGGTCCGATTCTCCACTCGCGTAAACTCCATGGCTGCCCGAGCAGAAGCGTCAAAAGTGTCACCTACTAACTTGATAGTCACAAAGTCCCCACCAAAGAAGCGGACCTGACTGATTTTCTGCTGGGGAGTCGTAATGGGCATAAAAATTGTCGCTGAAATTTTCATTTCATTACAAGTATAGGCTACTCCCTGAGCATGATTACCCGCAGAAGCACAAACAACTCCACGTTCGCGTTCCTCCTTGCTCAACTGAGAAATGGCATAATAGGCTCCACGGATTTTGAAGGAGCGCACACGTTGAGAATTTTCTTTTTTTAGATAAATCTTTGCTCCATACTTCTCCGACAAATAATGGTCATAATCAAGCGGCGTATTGACAACGACATCTTTTAGTACCTTATGGGCACGGATGATATCTTTTGCTGTTAACATTCCTTTTCCTTTCCAAATAGGTTAAACAAACTCAGCTGGCAAGCCAGCTGAGTTTCCCACACGATCTTAGTTGTAGATTTTGAAAGCATCGTCATCGTTTTTACCAACGAATGGCATCGCTTTACGCAATTCAGCACCGACTTTTTCAATTTCAAGGTTAGCCGCTTGTTCGCGGTAAGCAGTTAATTTCGGACGACCTGCCTTGTAGTCGTTTACGAAGTCGTTTGCGAATTTACCATTTTGAATATCCGCAAGAACGGCTTTCATATTTTCTTTCACTTGCTCAGTGATCACGCGCGGACCAGATACATAGTCCCCATATTCAGCTGTGTTTGAGATAGATTGGCGCATCTTCTTGAAGCCACCTTCGTAGATCAAGTCAACGATGAGTTTCATTTCGTGAAGAACTTCAAAGTAAGCCAATTCTGGTGCATAGCCAGCTTCGGTTAAGACTTCAAATCCAGCTTCAATCAGGGCAGTCAAGCCACCGCAGAGAACGGCTTGTTCACCAAAGAGATCTTCTTCTGTTTCTTCTTTATAAGTTGTTTCAAGTAAGCCAACACGGGCACAACCAACCCCCTTACACCAATCCATAGCGATGTCTTTAGCATTTCCAGTCGCATCTTGGTAAACTGCATAAAGAGCTGGCACACCAAAGCCCTCTTCAAAGGTACGGCGCACCAGGTGGCCAGGTCCCTTAGGAGCACACATGAAGACATCTACATCAGCAGGAACCTTGATAAATTCAAAATGGATGTTGAAGCCATGTGCAAAACCAACAGCATTACCAGCTTCCAAGTTTGGAGCGATCTCCGCTTCATAAAGCTCTTGTTGGATTTCGTCTGGTGCCAAGATCATGATAACATCAGCTAGTTTAGACGCTTCTGCTACTGTATAAGTCTCAAATCCATCTTCTTTGGCCTTGTCAAATGATTTACCTGGACGCACACCGATAATCACATCATGACCGGTATCACGCAAGTTCTGCGCATGAGCGTGACCTTGTGAACCATAACCAATCACGGCAATTTTCTTACCGTCAAGTGCTGCTACTTTTACATCTTTTTCGTATTCCATTGTTACTGCCATCTTTTACACTCTTTTCTATCTTTTATTTGCCTTTTTAGGCTATTATAACGGAGTCATTAGTAGGGTTAGTCTCTCGTAAAACCGATTGCTCCAGTCCGAGCAATATTGCGGATACCATAAGGACGGATGACACGAAGCAAGGCCTCGCTTTTTTCAGCATCCCCTGTCATTTGAATAGTGATGGAACTCGGTGCGACATCCACGACTGTTGCACGGAAAGGCTGAATAATCGCTAACAGCTCTGCCCGTTTATCTGCAGGAGCCGAGACCTTAACGAGAATCACTTCACGCTCTAAATGCGGATGGTCGGTGATGTCTCGAACACGAATCACATCAATTTGACGGTTAAGCTGCTTGATAATCTGCTCCACCTCAGCCAGAGAAGCCACATCAATTATGATGGTAATCCGAGAAACATCTGGAGTCTCTGTCGGACCGACTGAGATACTTTCAATATTAACCTGACGCCGAGAAAGGACACCTGTGAAACGATTCAAAACGCCCGAACGGTTTTGGAGTTTAGCTGTTAACATTCTACGCATTAAACTTCACCCCCAACATTTCATGATTGCTCTTGCCAGCTGGCACCATTGGAAGCACGTGCTCTTTGCGGGAAATATCCACTTCGATAAACATCGGCACATCTTCTCGGATGACTTCCAAATCTTGAGTAATGGTTTCTGGGTTGTTAAACTTATAAGACTTAACGCCATAAGCCTGAGCCATTAATTGAAAGTCTGGAAGGCTGTCAAAAACTGATTCCGACGTTCTGCCTTCATAAAAGGCTTCCTGCCATTGCCGAACCATTCCTAACGAATGATTGTTCAGCATAATCACCTTAATCGGTACTTTATAAATATTTAGGATAGCCATTTCCTGATTGGTCATCTGATAGCCACCATCCCCGACAAAAAGAACAACTTCTTTATCTGGATTAGCAATTTTAGCACCGATTGCAGCTGGGACACCGAAGCCCATGGTTCCAAGTCCACCAGAAGTGACTAGTTGACGTTCATTTTTATAGGGATAATACTGAGCTGTCCACATCTGGTGTTGCCCAACATCTGTAACGATAATAGCCTCTCCTTTGGTTAGCTCGCCCACACACTCAATGACAGCCTGCGGCTGGACTACACGTTCTTTTTTATCATAAGAACGGACCCTATTTTTATCTTCGGTTACTTTGTCAATCCACTTTTCTGTATTATTGTGAACGGGCTCTTCTGCCAAAAGCATCGTCAAAGCTTTCTTGGCATCTCCAACAACCGGAATGTCGACATTAATAATCTTCCCAATTTCTGCTGGATCGATATCAATATGCACAACCTTTGCATTCTTAGCAAAGGTCTTGGGATTCCCCGTCAAGCGGTCATCAAAACGGCAGCCTATGCTAATCATAAAATCAGCTTCTGTCATAGCAATGTTTGCAGCAAATGAACCATGCATGCCGCCCATTCCTAGGAAAAGCGGATGATCTGTCGCAATCGTTCCCTGTCCCAACAAACTCGTCACAACCGGAATTTGATAACGCTCCGCAAAAGCTACTAATTCTGTCGCTGCTTCCGCATAGCTAACTCCACCTCCTGATACAAGAACAGGTTTTTTAGCTTTGGACAATTGCTTCAAAATCTTCTTGATTTGCAATTCGTTTGGAACAATTGTTGGTTGGTAACTTGGCAAATGAACAGCCGGATCATAAATAAAATCAGTTTCCAAAGCAGAGACATCTTTTGGAAGATCAATGACAACCGGACCTGGACGGCCTGTCGTCGCAATATGAATTGCTTCTGTGATAATCCGCGGAATATCCGCAGTTTCACGAACCTGATAATTATATTTAGTGATAGGAGTTGTAATGCCAACAATATCTGCTTCTTGGAAGGCATCTTTCCCAATTCCAGATTTGGCAACCTGACCAGTGAAAACCAAAAGGGGAACACTGTCACTCATAGCATCTGCGATGCCAGTAATAGCGTTGGTCGCTCCCGGTCCACTAGTCACAACAGCAACACCGATTTTACCCGTTGACTTAGCGTAACCTTCAGCTTCATGGACACAACCTTGCTCATGCCGACCTAGAATATGACGAATGCCTTTAAAACTATAGATAGCGTCATAAAGCGGCAGGACCGCTCCGCCTGGATAACCAAAAATGGTATCAACACCTAATTTTTCCAAGGTTTCTAAAAGAAGTTCCGAACCTGTCTTCGGAGTTTCCAGTTTGATTTTCTCCATAATTCCCCTTTCTAAAATCGAGAATGTTCAAAACTAAGTGTCTACTTTTATATCATCAGCCAGCAAAGCCCTATTCCTAAAACTGAAATGCTGCCGATTGATTTTGGACAATCAGTCTAATCTCAATTATTAATTTACAATTTTCTAAAAATTCAAAAAGCTTTCTACTATGATAACATTTTTGAAAAAAATTGCAAGTATTGCGTGAAATTTTTTAAATTTTGAACAAAATATGCAACAAAATCTCGCTAAATCCGAATTTAACGAGATAAGTTCTTTATATCCATCCTTGATCTTGAGCGATCCGAACCGCTTCTGTGCGATTGTCGGCTGCCAGCTTGGTCAGGATAGCCGACATATAGTTGCGAATGGTTCCATTTGATAAATAGAGCTTTTCAGCAATTTCTTTATTAGAAAGCCCAGTTGCTGCTGCCTCTAGGACTAGAAGCTCTTGATGGGAGAGGGGATTTTTATGGGTCATCAGCACTTCCATAAGTTCAGGCGAGTATTCTTTTTGCCCAGCCAAGACAGTGTGGATGGTCTTCATCAGGTCAGCAATACTACGCTCCTTGAGTACGTAGGCATCAACATCCGCCTTGACCGCCCGCTCAAAATAGCCTGGCCGCTTAAAAGTCGTCACAATGATGACCTTGACAGCTGGCTGATACTCCTTCATCCATTCTAGAACATCCAGTCCCGTCTGATAGGGCATTTCCACATCCAAGATGGCCACATCTACCTGCTCAGTGCTGAGCAATGCCACCGCCTCGCGTCCATCAGCCGCCTGATAAACAACTTCAACATCTGGCTGCAACTGCAAGAGCTGACAAAGAGCATCCCGAAGCATACTCTGGTCTTCTGCTAATAATACCTTCATCTCTCGTCTCCTTTAACCCTATACGGCAATCGCACGCGAATAATGGTCGGTTGCTGGCTGCTGATGACCTCCACTGTACCGTCAATCCCCTCCAAGCGCTCTCGAACTGAATGCAGCTCTCGGCCAGTGACCCGCTTAAAACCTCGGCCATCATCTTGAACATCCAAAATCAGATTTTGATTTTGCGTATGTAAATCAATTTTGGACTTCTTGGCCTCCGCATGCTTGATAATATTGGTTACCAACTCCAATATTATCATACTAATGGTAAACTGGATTTCCGTAGGAATGCTGGCGACATTGAGCTGATTATGAAGCTCCACCTCAATATCACTCATTTCCAGCATGGTTCGAATTGTTTCTAATTCTTCATCTAGCGTCCGCGTCTTGAGATTGTCTACAATCCGTCGAACATCAGCCATGGCCTGCTTACTGATCCGTCGCACTTCCTCCATCTCTTTCTCCGCCTGCTCGTAGGCCTCCATTTGCAGGAATTGCTGGGCCAGCTCCGTCTTGACGCTGAGCATGGCAAAGGTATGGCCCAAACTATCATGTAAATCCCGTCCGATTCGATTGCGCTCATTTTCCGCTAAGAAAAGATTGAGCTGAGCATTCTGCTTGCTTTTTTCCTCCTTGAGCTGTTCAGCGACTTGGATCCGATGCAGACCTAGGGTCAAGAAATCCGAAAAGAGAAAAGTCGTTGAGAAAAGAATCAAATCACCTATACTTATTTGATTTTGAATATAAACCCCAAACAAAATAGCCGGTTGGATAGCTAAGAAACTCCAGAAGCGCCAAGATGTAAAGGAAATTTCCTTATAATGATAAATTAGAAGATTTGATAAATAAAAAATATACCACACAAAACCCCCATTCAGCCAAATGGAAGTATAAAAAATGTAAGCAAGCATGATCCACCAGGACAGCGCCTGGTAGAAAGGCTTTTTCTCCGTGAGGATGGTGTAATAGGCCCCTATAAACAATGCTGTCCAAAGCAAAGTCAAAAGCGGGTATTCACCACTGATGACACCCGCTATCGGAAAGATGATAAAGACCAGAGAAATATGAAACATATGATGTATGTTTTTGAACTTTTCCCACATACAATTATTTAACCTCAATCCGTTTTTTGAGCTGAAGGACTAAAATACTAAAGAAAATGGTGTAGGCTAGAACGATTAGCATGGCAGAGACATTCCAGTCATGGTGTTCCAAATAGGAAGAGACCACCTGCATGAGCTGATAGCTTGGCGTTAGCTTGCCGATGGGTTGTAGCCAGTCTGGAAACATAGTCAGTGGAAACCAAAGCCCACCCAAGACCGCTAAAGCCATATAAACGATATTGCCTACGACCGACATAAGCTGGGCACTGGGCAGGAGACTGACCAAGACGCCCATGGCGATAAAGACCAGACTACCGATCAAAAGAATCAGTGCAATCATTAGCCAGTCCATCATGGGCACATTGACTCCACGAACGAAATGTCCGACAGAGAAGACCACGATGATGGAAAGCAGAAAGGTCAGTAAAGCACTGAAAAGCTTTGATATATAATATTCTACCATAGAAACGGGCGAATGCTGAATCAATTTTTGCCAGTTATTGGTCTTATCTGACTGCAAGGTGCTGGGAATGCTAAAAAAGGCACTAGACATGATACTAAAAAGTGTCATAGAAAAGAGATAGGTTTGGAGCACAAGCACCGGTACATCAGAACCTGACATTATTCCTGAAAAGATCAGATAGAAAACGCTGGGCAGCCCGATAGAGAGCAGGTAGTAGGCCGCCTGCCGCTTCATCAAAATCAGCTCCATTTTCATTAAACTTACCATATTTTTCATGATGCTGCTCCTTTACTCTTGTGTCGTCTCAAAAATACTATCCAGCAGGGTGCGATTGCGGACTTCGATTTCTTCAATCGTACAGCCATGCTCCTGCAGAATTTGCCAGACTTGACTGGCATCCTTGGCCGCAAAAGATAGAGCCTTTTGCTTGATTTCAATCTCTGTCACACCAGCTAGCTTTTCCACGATTTCTTTATAAGAAAGCGGCAGGGTGAAGTGTTTTTCCTGCTCTTCCTTGCGCATGGCATAAGGCGTGGTGTCGCGGATTAGTTCTCCCTTATGAAGCACCAAAATCCGGTCAGCTGTATGCTCCACTTCTTCAATGTAGTGGGAAGAATAAACAATGGTCACACCTTGCTTCTTGAGCTGGTCCACTATTTCCCAGAAATGCTGGCGGGTCGAAGTGTCCATGGCCGAAGTCGGTTCATCCAAGAAAAGAATCTTTGGACGACCAATCAAGGCTAAGATAAAGGAAAAAAGACGTTTTTGACCACCAGAGAGCTTGGAAGCCAGCTGGTTCCTCTGCTTGTCAGAAAAGCCCAACAAGGCATCGATTTCCTCTTCAGACAGGCTATTAGGATAAATAGAGCGAAAGAAAGCGAGGAGTTCCTTGACTTTCAAATCCCCCACCACTGTATTTTCCTGAGGCAAAATGGCAACCATCTCTTTCAAACGATTATCCGTCGGCTTTAGCCCCTTAACCAGCGCTTGACCAGAAGTCAGGAATTTATCGCCTAGGAGACAGTCCATCAGAGTTGTTTTTCCAGCTCCGTTGGGGCCAATCAGAGCCACACAATCCCCTTCTTCAATATCAAAGGAAATGTGACGCAAAATCTCCTTCCCACGAATGCTTTTAGATAGCTTTTTCACTTCAATCAATTTCATGATTTGCCTCCTTAATAAAATCATCGATGAACGGCCAGATGACAAAGATAGCTAGAATCAGCCCCCAGATACCTAGATAGAACTGCCGGGGTAGAAATTCCAATAAGAGACCTGTCGTCATCTGCAGAATACATAAAGCAGCTGAACATACAATAAATAGGATGGACAAGCATCTTTTCATTTCTTCTCTCCCCTCTTGCCTAACTTGGTCACTTCCTTTAGGATGTAGCTAGCCATTCCCAAGCCAGCAAAGATTTCCCAAGGAAAGTGGTAAAGTTCCGCTCCGCTCACTCTTGCCAATTGGTAAAACATCATCCCAACAAGACTCAAGACTGTTACTTTTATCAACCACATTTTCATGTAACCACTCCTAATTTCTTCATTTCTTACTTGTATTATAGAACTTCCTGAATCTTTCGACTAGATGATTTTGTCACTGCCTGATATGACAAATGTCATGGTTTCTAGACAGCAAAAAAGACGAGATGACTCGCCTTTTAAATATTCTTATTCTTCTTTCAAGCCGCCCAATTTCATCCCTAAAATAAACATTTCCGGAGTCGCATCTTTTATATCACTTATGCCAAAGTCTTCGAAGTAAGATAAGTCTTCTACCTTATCCACATTAATTTTCTGTAAATCCAGATCAATCACAACCTGCAATTTTTTATCAGCCGTTACCGAATAATCAGCGGAAAAACCATCTAACCGCTGAGCTTCTACAAAATCCGGATCTTCCTGCATGGCTTCGCGAATCAGTTTGGTCAGTTCATTTGGACTCATCGTAGCAGCGACATCTGTTATTTCCTGAGGAAGCTCGCTAATCAATTCCATGCGGAGATGCAGTAACTTTTTCCCTTGGTAGGTAATTGTATCTCGGTGTTCTATGCCATCAATCTTCCCAACAAGAACCTTGCTGATAATTTTCTGATTAGTGGGTGATTCTACTGAGGAGGCGTTGCTTGATGTTTGATTCGGTCGATTTGAATGCCTATTCAATAAAGCACAGCCCGACAATAAAACCGAAACTACAGCCAAAAGAAAGGCTAATCTTTTCATATTTCATTACTCCTTTTTATTTTTAGTATAACATAATATCCTTTTCCTGTCTAAGTATTTCCTGCCGCAAAGCAAAAAGGCAATCCAACGATTGCCTAAATGAATTATTCTACACTAAAAATGTATGGATAGACCGGCTGATTCCCTTGGTGGATTTCAACTTCTACATCTTCATACTCTTCCATCAGATCTTGAGCCAGACCGTTCGCCAATTCCTCATTGCCGTCTTCTCCGATATAAATGGAAACAATTTCACTGTCTTCATCCAACATCTTAGCAAAGGTTGCTTTCAAAGTTGCCAGCATATCTGGATTTGACACAACGATTTTGCCATCAACCATACCCAAGTTGTCATTTTCATGAATTTCCAAGCCATCAATCGTCGTATCGCGAACTGCAGTTGTAATGCTACCGCTGACCACATCACTCAAAGCAGCCGTCATCCGCTCATGGTTCTCTTCGATTGTTTTTCCACCATCAAAGGCCAAGAGACTCGTCAAACCTTGAGGAAGCGTACGCGTCTCAATCACTGTCGTTGGTTGCTCAAGCACCTCTGCAGCAGACTGTGCCGCCATAAAGATGTTTTTATTGTTTGGCAGGATGATGATATTGCGCGCATTGACCTGCTCAACAGCCTTGATAAAGTCCTCCGTAGAAGGGTTCATGGTCTGACCGCCAGAAATGACATAGTCCACTCCCTGAGCCTTAAAGATTTCAGCAAGACCGTCACCCGCTACTACTGCAATAATGGCATATTCTTTTTCTTCAGCTGGCTTGGTAGCTTTTTCTTCCTTTTCAAGCTGGGCTTCGTGCTGATTGCGCATGTTGTCCACTTTTACCTTAACCAGACTACCGTACTTAAGTCCTTCTTGCATGACAAGACCTGGATCTTCTGTATGGACATGGACCTTAACAATCTCATCGTCATTGACCACCAAGAGAGAATCCCCTAAATCATTTAAATAATTGCGGAATTCATCATAGTCAAAGTCCTTGACATAGGTTGGACCTTGCTTCAAAGCCACCATGATTTCTGTACAATAACCAAAAGTGATGTCTTCTGTCGCCACATGGCCTGCTACAGACTTGTGGTGCTCAGCATTGATCATCTCGGTCATCGTAGCCGGAGTCGCTTGGAAATCTTCTGATGCAATATACTCGCCAGTCAAGGCAGACAGGAAGCCTTCATAGATAAAGACCAAACCTTGACCACCAGAGTCCACAACACCGACTTCCTTGAGAACTGGCAGCATATCCGGCGTTTTAGCAAGGGCAGTCTTTGCTCCCTCAAGGGCAGCTTTCATGACCTCAACTGCATCATTTGTCGCTTCAGCTTTCTTCTTAGCACCGATAGCCGCACCGCGGGAAACAGTCAAAATCGTTCCCTCAACTGGCTTCATAACAGCCTTATAGGCCACTTCTACACCTGATTGGAAGGCACGAGCCAACTCTTTCCCATCTAACTCATCTTTTCCTTTGACACTTTGCGAAAAACCACGGAAAAGCTGAGAAGTGATAACACCAGAATTTCCACGCGCACCCATCAAGAGTCCCTTGGCAAAGATAGCAGCCACTTCACCGACCGTAGAAGCTGACTTATCCGCTACCTCTTTGGCACCATTTTCGATGGTCATGCCCATATTGGTACCTGTGTCCCCATCTGGAACTGGAAAAACATTTAACGAATTGACATATTCAGCCTGTTTATTTAAACGAGTTGATGCTGCCTGCACCATTTCTTGAAATAAACTAGTAGTAATATTTGACACGATTATTCTCCTACAACTTTAATATTTTGGATATAAACATTCACTGTGTGGGCAGTGATTCCAAGTTGATTCTCCAAACTAAACTTGACCCGTTCTTGGATGTTTTTGGAAACTTCACTGATTTTAACGCCGTAACTCAAAACGGTATAAACATCAACTGCAATGCCACCATCTTCAGTCGTTTTCACTACCACACCCTTGGCATAGTTTTCTTTACCCAAAAGTGCTTGAAAGTTGTCTTTAATTGCCTTCTTGCTGGCCATACCAACCACACCAAAAATTTCAGTCGCTGCACCGCCAACGATTGTCGCAATCACATCATCAGTCAGTTCGATTTGACCATCTTTTGTATTGATCTTTACAGTCATCATTTGTACCTCAAAAGTATTTTATAGTTTATTTTACCATATTTTAGACAGGGTGTAAAAGAGGAAGGATAGAAATAAACTGTCTAGCCTGAAAATTAAACCAACAAAAAAAGGAAAGAAAGAAATCTTTCCAATCCCTTTTATACATTAAACGCGTTCAACTTTACCTGACTTAAGCGCGCGAGCTGAAGCCCAAACTTTTTTAGGTTTTCCGTCAATCAAAACAGTAACTTTTTGAAGATTTGGTTTAACAGCGCGTTTTGTTTGGTTCATCGCGTGAGAGCGGTTGTTTCCAGATACAGTCTTACGACCTGTAAAGTAACATACTTTAGCCATTATCGTGTTTCCTCCTATTAGATCTAATATTACGGATGTGCTAGCACCACATACCGTACTATATTATCAAAAAACTCACTATTTGGCAAGTAAATTTTCCCAAACTTTGTAAAATGTGACAATAATCCGTTTTCAAATATAAACAATCTTCAAAGTTCCAAAGGCAATATCGCCGCGTATATACAAGGTTTTATCCTTTTCATTGACATTATGCGGATTAACGACTGTACCGAAAGCATTATCCACATTTAGCTCTACCCGCCAGTTGCTCGGAATGTATAGCGTCGCACTACCGAAAGACAGATCTACTTCAAAAGTTGCTGACTCCTCTACAATGGTTGCATTATCAAAGTAAACTGATGCACTGCCAAAAGTACAGTCTAACTTCTCGTAGGTAAAATTATCCGAGTTGATATAGCGAGTGCCGCTACCAAAGGAAATTTCCCCCTCAGTCGTGGATAGGCCTTTTCTAGAAAAATGACGATAGCACCAAATCTTTCGAGGCTTAAAAATCATATTTAAACCAATACAAGCCAGAATACCGCCCAAAACCAAGGTTCCTGTAGAAATGGCTAAAAAGTGGTAGACAGAATTGGCAATAATCAGGGCAATCATCGACATGACGAGACCGGTGCCAAAGTCGCCCTCTAAGAAATTTTCCAAGGAAAAATAGACAAACATACCAATCAAAAGCAAAGGCCAAATATTGAAATTGAACATAGGAATACCAAAGTTTCCCTGAAGCAAAACCCAGCCCGCCAAGACCAAAAAACCGATTCCCAAAATTGTTTTTTTCATGATGATTACCTCACTTCACTTAACTTTTCTTTTAACAACTGATAATAATGCCTTGAAACATGCACTTTCTTATGCGTTTTAGAAAACTGTACAGAACTGGTGCCTGAGAAAGACTTTTCCAAAGAGTAGATTGCCTTAGCATTCACAATGGTTGATTTGGAAATCCTGCAAAAATAGCGGGGAAGTAATTCCTCCAATTCGTAGAGTTTCAACTTGACTTCATAAGCATCGTTGTGAGCATGGGCAAATATTTTAGCTCCATCGGTCTCAAAAAAGAGAATCTCCGCTAACTCCACAAAATACTCACTACTTTCCTTATAAAAGAGGATGGTGGGAGCAGCAGATTCTTCTAGGACATCTTGAATTTTTTGAATTCGTTCATCAATCCGAGATACTCGAATCACTAATTCTGTATCAGCTAAACTGTCATCTAGCTCAATCCGAACTTTCATATGCACTCCTCCCCTCTTTCTATTTTTATTATAACAATTCCTTGAAAAGAAACAAGGGATTTTCAGTAAGTGGTCAATATCGACTGGTAAGTGGTTAAATCGACTAGGTGAACATTCCGTTTCTTCACAAGTAAAAAAAAGAAACCTTGGCTTAACAAGATTTCCCTTTATAAACATGCCGATTGCAAACATTTATCACACTATTTGTCAGGAATTAACTAACAAGAAAGATTATTTTAACTGACTTTTATAATTTTATTTCAGATAAATAAGGTTAATCTTTAAAATAATTTGGGGCGGATTTGGGGCGAAATCAGACCAGCATCGCTGCCAGTCTGCCAAGTCCGCCAGAACGGAGATTTTTGAGATTTTCCGTTTAAACGAAAAACCGTTCATTTGAACGGCTTTTTAATGCTTCTTAATTTAAATATTCGCGATTTAGATTGTATTTTCGTAGTCATATTTGACTATCTGCTTTCATTTCAGAAAGCACCGAACTTGTTAGAACTTTTTCAGCGATGTCTCCTTCTTCGATATCTTCTGCAGAGTAGTAATAATCAATAATTGGGCACTTTTCAAGTAGTTCATTGTATTCACCGCGAACAATATAGAGATAGTCACTTGTTAGGTCTTCATCTATATCAGCTTCCAGCGCTGCTATCAGCTCACTATAATCATAACTAAAACGATAATTCCCAGCGTCTATCCAAGACTGTGCTCTCATAGCGACTTCAAGACTTAATTTATTAAAATCTTTCTTTCCGTTTCTCAAAAGAGAAATCGAGCTCTCTTGTATCCCAATAGCTTTTGATAAGCTATAAGCTGAGACGGCCTTGTTCATCAAGACCATCTCAACCCTACTCGTGTTAATTTTCATTAAATCACCTCAAATTCTTGGTAATATGCTTGGCTGTTACATCCACGGATCACGTTCTCAATTTCTTTATCTGTTAGATTTCTTAATAATTCGTTCCAGTCTAGATTTTCAAGTTCTTGTAAAACCTCGTCTACATTTTCAACATCGTTCAAGCGTTCCTCTAAATCTGAGACGATTGAAGAGACATATCCAAGCTCATGAAATAGTTGGGAGTCGGTGTCGGTATAGTCTCCGATATAGCCTTTGTCTACTAGCTTTTCTAATAACTCAAAGTAGCTATCGGCTTCCACTGTCTTAATCCAACGTCCGTCTGTGCTTTTACCAGTCCATTTAATCATTTTATTTTACCTTGTAGCTTTTTGCTACCCTTTCCTTATCTTGATTATATTATATTATTTTACTTGACGTTCGTCAAGTATTTTTATCAACTTTTTTTAATTTTTTTAAAAAATTTTGCAAATAAAAAAAGCCCCAGCCTTTCGGCCGGGGTTAGATGACTTATTATTTTCTTTCTTTTATTATTTTTTTAGATTAAAATTTAAGTTTTGTTTTATTTTTCTCACAGTTTCCGCTGCGGTTACATTTCGGTAGCATCGACCAGATAGGCATCTTCTACCCACTGGTCAGATTGAGGATGGTTGATGCGTGACCAACCGTTAACTTTTTCGTAAACTCGTACTCGAGTCCCTACAGGGAGAAATTCTTTGTCCGGGCTAGCCGAACTTGGGGCGGATTCGACCCAATAGTCATCTGCTAAGCTCGCCTCGTAATAAGGCATATCAGAGTTTGCCAGCGGGGTGTTCACATCCAGCTCGTGCTCAAATTGAGATGTAGCTGCCTGCTGGATAGCTGGTGCAGACTGCGTTGGTGTTGGTGCGCCTGTGTAGCGATAAGCGTAGATGTACGGGCATCCGTTGTACTCCCAGATTTGGTCATGGTTGTTGACTGTGATGCCGTTATATCCATAGTTACAGTGGATGATGTTTTCTGCATCTACAAAGATGCCTGTGTGCCCGCCTGCGCCAGTGCTATAGCCACGTTGACCCCAGATAAAGATATCTCCACGCTGGGCATCCCAGCCTTGATTTTCGGCGATGAGCTGATAGCCATTTTGAGTGAGCCAGTCGTGCATATACTCTGTATTGACTGCCCAACCGTGGTCAGACGCTCCAGCAGAGCGCAGGGCGAAGTAAACAGACGAGCTACAGTCATAGCTAGATGGACCGTTTCGATAGTCCATGGAGTAGGTGACCGCTCCTTCACGAGCTGCCATCCACGCTACCGATTGTTCGACGTTAATTCCCATAATTATTTTCCTTTCAATTTTTCAAACGCCGCAAGCCAAAAGTAGCCAGCAGCAAAAGCAAAAAGAGCAGGCTCTGAAGCTTGCTCTTTTATGTTATTTTTTTTCATTTTTTTGAACTCGAGATTTTTTCGACAAATTCCCGGAAAAAGGCTGTATTGATGCCTAGCTTATCAAAGTTTTCTAAAATTGATTTAAGCTCAAAGAATAGATACCCGAAATAAAGTATCTGTAGGGCTCCCAGTCCAATTCCTTCAGGGAGCAAGATAGAGAGTGGGATGCAGAATGCTAGCAAAGCAATGCTAGCGATCTTGCGAATAATCCCGTTAATCCCTTCCTTGCTGAGAAATTTAATGTCGGGGTTGAGCTTTGCGGCCAGTGTCCCAGTCAGAAAGTCAATGGTCATGGCGCCCATGATAAGCGCCAATGTAAAGACAATTAGCTTGTCCTGCGTATTAATTAGGTCACGCAAACTGTGTGACCATTCTAAAGCATTAGAATACATACATCACCCCTTCTTTTCTTTCTCAGCTGCTTCCAGCTCTGCGATAATCGCATCCTCTGCGGCATAGACCGCGTCTTGGAATGCCTGCTCTTGTTTCCGTACTTCGCGACGATTGGCCGCGTAAACTTCGGCATTATCGACCCAATCGTTAGGTGTTGTTACACCTTTGTCGTCAATATCCGCTGTCATTGTCTTGACGACCGTGTCGTCGATTTTAATGCGGCCTACAAGCTTCGTTGTTTTGATAAGTTCTAGCGTCATGATTATTCTCCTTCTTTAGCTGGTTTTGTTTGTTCTTCAAGCAAAGCTTCCAGCTCTTCAACTTTCGCTTGCAATTCAGCATTTTTGTCCTGCTCTAGGATGAGCAGAGCTTTCAGCTCAATTTCTCCCAGAGTGTTATCTGCTAGCCGATTCTTATACTCAGCTAGCATGAGATTGTACAGTTTATTATCCATAAATTCCTTTCTAAATGAGTTTCCCGTTAGGTATGTTTCCGACGATAGGGAAATCGTCAACGGTAGTATAGCTAACGGTACCAGACCAAACACGGTTTCCAGTTTTGTTGTTTGTGTACCTGATAGATCCATCAGTCTCTAGATGGACTATACAGGTCGCGTCAATCGTGTTATTGACGTTTCCAGTCAATGTCAAATGTGCTTGCGAGATTGGCCGGAACCCATCCGGAATCCTCTCACTAGCACGAGCGTTCTCTACGATTTGAGCGATATTGGTGATAATCCGCGTCACAGATATTGTGACTAGATTCCCAATCCGAACGAAGGTTGCGCCGACCCCCCACATGAGATTAGATGTCGCCTGCAGCCTTATTTTCTGCAAAGCAACGTCAATACTAAGCATAGAGTAGGAGTTTGAGTACCCCAAACTCCAAGAGCCTGTGCCCCCTTGTGCCTGAGTATGATTAATCTTTTGAAATTCCATGACTTCAGGAGACACCCTCATGGTATGGCTTAGCCTATTTTGATTGTCGTAAGCATTCATTAAGATGCCATTTGGCAGCATCATGATTTCCTCTTTTGGAATGTGAATCCTTGGACCAGACGTGTTGCGATTCGTGATTTTGATATTGTCACCAATCACAATCTCCCCTTCTGTGTATTGGGTTTGGTAGGTGTTGACAATCTCTCCCGACCTAACCTTCCCAAGTTTAGCACTCAGAGCGGATAGCTCGCCCTCAATTTTGAGCTTATCCGCAGTGACAGACCCGTTGACAATCATATCCGCCTTAACCTTGAGCAAGCGGGCGATGATTTCCACGTATTCCGGCCGCTGAGCAATCAAGCTGGCCAAAGTCTGGCCGTTGACAATCTTTTCAGCGCTGGAGATGATGCCGCCCTCATTGATGCGGATTTGAGCCTTTTTGACAACGCTGTTGCTTAACTCCTGGACAGCTTGCGTGATTTGGTTGGCCCGCTGGGTTAGCTCGGTTTGTGAGACCTTTCCGCCGAGCTCCTGCTTGACGGAGGCTATCTGACCATCTACTCCTTGTTGGTACTGCGCCAATCTTGTTTCGGAGTTGGTCTTCAGCTCCTCGAATCGCCTGTTAATGCCTTTCGCATCCTCCGTATATGTAGTCTTAGCTACATAGCCGGCCTCGATGGTCTGGCGCAGAGCAGTCAGTTGACGTGCTGTCTCCTCGCGGCTGTAAGTGCGCAGAGCCTCAGCTCGTGTGCCATCTGCACTGACATACGACTGGACAGCCGTCAGGTCAATTCGCAACCCCTGAGCCGTGCGCTCAAAGGTCGCCTTAGCCTCTGTGATGAGGCTTTCTACATCCTCTGGCGCTTTTGACCAGTCTGACGGCAGCACGCTTTTTTCGATTTTAAGATACTCCGCCACACTATCATTGGGTGACAGCTTCGACAAAACACCCGTAAAGAGATAGTCTTCGTTTAGTTTTAACAGCGAGGAGTCTCTGCAGATTAACTTCGCGTCCTCCTTGTTGCTGTTAAATTTAATAATAAATTCCCTGTACGGCTTTTTAATTTTAAAGGCTTTTTTAAACGCCCCTAGTGCGTTGATGGAGGCGACGGATGTATAACTACCATCCTCCCACATAAACTGCAATTGTAGAGACGTGGTATTTGTGTTTTTGTCCGTCTTGCCGGCGAATCTATACGTATCTTTTTCAAAGGTTGACTTGACACAATGTGTATTAAACTCGCCTATAAGGTTCCGCCCACCTACAGACAGGCTGGCAATTTCCTCCCGAATCCTGTCTGCGGTCTGCTCGACCTCTGTCTTGCTGGCCTTGTCGCCAAGCTGGCCCGTTATTCGAGCTAAACTTTGCGTGTTTGACTGCTCGTAGACCGTCTGCTGGGTACGGATAGTACCCAGTTCAGAGCGCAGATTCTCAATCTTCGCTCCGCTCTCTGCTTTTGCTTGCAGCAAGCCAGACTTAACCCCCGCCAGCTCATTTTGAGCAGCAGTTACAGCTTCCCTAAGCTCCGAGGTGTCAGCTGGGTCTCCTCGCTCTCCCTTTGGTCCTTGTGGTCCTGGATCTCCCTGAGGTCCACGTTCGCCTTGAGGGCCTATAGCTCCAGTCTCTCCTTTGTCGCCTTTGGCTCCTGGGTCTCCTTTAGCTCCATTTTGACCATCGTTAACATTAGTAAAACTCAGCTGCTCTCTAGCTACTTCCTGTCCTTTTACCAAGGCTATAGCCGTCAAGGTGAGCGATTCCCTCATCCCTGCCGCTGTGACCTTGTGACTAAGGGCTTGCCCAAAGTCCTCATTGTCAACCAGCCACTTCCAGGTACATTCCACAGTCTTATTGCCTTTTTTGAGTGTCGGAAAAACTGTGGATTCACCTTGGTTGTTTTTAAATATATGGCCGTTATCGGTAGCTAGCTTAATGATATAGGGAGCTGCCTCTTCGGCCAGTTCCTCTACCCGTTTCAGCAATTCACTAGCTATCTGACTAGACTTTCGCTCAAAGTTTGTCAGGGTCGTTTTGTCTACATTGGCTCCAAGTAAGGACTCTGTCTGCTCACTAATCCGTGCTTGTACATAGAGGGGTGGGGCATAATGTTCTGAGTCAATCAGCGTCAGCGTGTCCCCAATCTCTCCGTCGACTTTGCCCTCGGTGCTGTACTCAATTTTAGGTACACAGCGTTTTTTTAGCTCTGACAGCAGATATCCAAACAGAGCCTCTTTTGAGGAATGCTCTGTCTCGCCATTTTCTAGGATAATCCATCCATCATCCGTCTTTTTGGTAACGGACGGAAATTGGTCACGAGATTGTGGAGCGTAGATAGTATTTCCTCGGCTATAGAAGAGGAGTTTCCCCTTATCATCATAGATCTTCTTATCAAGACCAGCGATGGTCAAGCCGTCTTTTCCGCTTCCTCTGATAGCCGTCTTGATGTCGTTGATATCATCTGAGTAGTTAATGACTTTCAGGTCCTTTCCTACTCTAATAGGGAGTCCAGTCTTGACCTTTCCGAGGTTGCCAGCTCGGTAGATATTGAGGACATGGCGTTTCAGCGAGTAGTCGCTATTTAATTCTGTCACAAACTCAAGCTCAGCCCCAAAACTATTAGCGATAGAGTAGAGCCGAGCTAGCACCGTGTCAGTACCTGACCATTCTAGCTTGATGGTCTTGTCAGCAACCTCATTGATGCCGATTTCCAGCGAGTGCTCAGGATCAAAAGTATCCACATACTCCCGTATGCTCATAGCTTTGACAGCCTTGTAGGCTCCCCGCTTCTCCTCGTTAGCTTCCAGACTCAAAGAGTAAGCCGTTATTTCCATTTGATAACCTGTCTTCCTGACAGATTTGATGGTCATCCAGTAGTCCTTACCCTTATACCTAAATGCTAAACGACAACCGCTTTTGACTTTGGTGATGTCTTTTGAGCGGTATTTAATGACCAAGTAGCTACATGAGCCTTTTAAAAATCTAGTCAGATCGGCTGCATGGTACTTGATCCCATTTTGATTATCAAAAAAACCGATAACATGCGTGTCAGTTGAGTCTCTAATAGCAATTCTTACGTTATTTTTCACTACGTCCAAGCCTCCTCAATCTCAGCATAAGCACTAGCCACCTCAGAGAAACTAGAGACTAACAGCTGTACTTTCGTTTCTCCAGGTGGCGCTAAGAAAAACTGTGACCCCAAAATCTCATCATCAGGAGCTAGCAAGCCATTGACATATAGCCTGCCTAGTTCATCCTGATTGATCTCACCGGTCGCATCAATATAGAGCTCAGACCCAGCAGGATAGCGATTGGGCACATCGCGCCAAAAAGGGACATTCAACTTCCAAAACGAAAAATCGTTTAGGTATTGATGCGTCACGATTTGACTCGTTGTATTCATACCGTTTACCTGACCACAAAAGAATTGTACTTTTGCAGCCTGCTTGTCCTTGATGCCAGATTCAAAGAAAGGGAAATACTGACCATACCAAAAGAAGGTGACTTTATCTCCTTCTTTTCGCAAGTCAAACATATTTCTATTTTTATTTCTGGCCTCTGTCCCATAAGGGTTGTCCACTAACAAAAAGCTTGGGGTGAAGTCAATCACATGTTTTGCCTGACTTCCACCCTTACCATCTCCGAGAAGAAAAATAACTTTAGCACGATTGCCGACACGGTCATACTTTTCAATGGCCATCCCAGCGATAAACTTGTTCTCACTATCCACCACAGACAGGCACCAAGCCCCAGTCTGCCCCATCAAGCCAGTTTCAAACCAGGCACGAGCCCAGATATACCATTCTGTCGCCCTATCGGATAAGGTCAGCTCTTTAATAGCGCCGTACCAGTTGCTATTCGCTGTATTTTTAAATCCGCTGGGTAAGATACCCAGACGACCATTAAAAGCTGTATCTGCGGACATTGTCGTCACAGCCTTTTTATTCACATTCTCATAAAAGACTGTTCCATTTTGCCAGTTAGAAAAGTTTCCAGCTTGATTACTTGCCAATAAGACATTTTTCTTTTCTTGGACAAAATCTGCCTCGTCATATTTTCCATATTGGATAGCTCCAAATTGACTGGCGATGGCTACAAAACCAGACTCTTTCTTGAGCTTGATTTTGTAGTTGACAGGTACAGGCTCACTGCCAGTGTTGACAATGGTTGCTTCACAAACCCCTTGAGCATTTTTCGCAAAATCAAAGCGTTTAGGATTCAGAGCGTGTCCCAAACCATCTGCGACTGTAAAATTAACAGTCCCTTTACCATTAAATCGAATCTCTT
This sequence comes from Streptococcus sp. Marseille-P7376, assembly GCF_902460385.1. Classification (NCBI taxonomy): domain Bacteria; kingdom Bacillati; phylum Bacillota; class Bacilli; order Lactobacillales; family Streptococcaceae; genus Streptococcus; species Streptococcus sp. Marseille-P7376. Next base: position 124,800 of record NZ_CABPTS010000003.1, on the reverse strand, counting down.
TAAAATCTAGGTCTCCGTTTGGAATAGCATAAAAGACGCGATCAGGAAGATGGCTGAAAGTCAGCTTTTTCGGCTCCGATACATTCAGAGCCTTCTGCAAAGCATCATAATCAGCCACACCATCATACTTCACATAAAACGGCACAGGAATCTTCTTCGCCTTCTTTCGAATCTTGACGAATTCAGCTCCATTTAGGTTTGGATGCTCTTCAAAGGTTGGGTCATAGTCTGCGCCACTAAAGATGGTGAACCCATCTAAAACAGTAATCCATTGAGTCAATTCGACATCGTTAAAATGTACTTTTATCAATTAAGTCCACCCCAATCCATCGACAGCTTTAAGGATAGCCTGTCGCTTTTCTTGTTCCTCAGATATTGGTTCCGCTAATATCTGAGAGACTTCTCTAGTATCTACTTGGTTAGATACGATAATTGGCCGATTGGCCAGTTTAGCAATGGTATCAATCAGTGATTCCCTATCACGGTCAGCCGTTTCCAGCACCTGATCAGATAGCCTGCCAGATGTCAAGGCCACTTGCACCTCCCGATTTGCCAAAACTCCCAAATCAGGAGCTAGGATTTCATCTTCAAAGCTGTCAGCAATCGAACCAGCCATCCCACTGACGGTCTTCTTGACCGCCTTAAATTTATCTTTCAACCCTTCATCAAGACCACCCATGATAGCCTTACCAGCTGGGATCAAGAGCTTGCGGTCATATTCGATAGGTCCCTTGTGGTCACGGATCCAGCCTGCGATACCACCGACAAAGTTTGTCACTCCATCCCAAGCAGATTTTAAACCGCCCAAGAATCCATCAAGTATAGCTTTCCCAGCATCCCATAGATTGATATTGGCTAAACCGTCGAATATATTTGTAACTTTATTAACAACATTAGTGACACCTTGTGTCAAGCTATCCCAAGCTTGTTGAGCTCCTTGGATGAAGCCATTAATGATAGCAAGGACACCTGATTTCAGGGCATTCCATCCATTTATAGCGGCCGACTTGATGCTTTCCCACAGACCAGATAGGAAGCTCACAAAACCATTCCAGATATTTTGTGCCCCCTGTACGAGGCCTGTTATCAAGCCTGTTACAACAGACTTGATAAACTCCCAAACCGATGAAGCTGCACTTTTCAAAAATTCCCAAATCGCAATAAGGCTAGTTGCAAAATTTTCGAAAACAGCTTTCCCATAGCCGACAATGGCATCCACTACACCAGAGAAATATGTTTTGATTCCTTCCCAAATGAGAGAGACACCGTTTTTAATCCCGTCCCAGATCAGCCCTAGATCAGCACCTAATTGGTCGAAGTTCCCAGTGACTAGGTCAAAGATGATTAGGATAGCGCCTAAGACAATGGACTTAATAATCTCCCAAGCGCCTTGGAAAATCATTTTTATCCCTTCCCAGACTTGGGAAAGCCCATCTGAGATTCCGTTCCACAGATTTAAAAAACCATCAATAAAAGGCTGGACGATAGACATGATTGTCGTTGTGAATTGATTCCAGGCAATCGAAGCAGCCGTTTCCAGCGCAAGCCATAAAGCAGAGAAGAATTCTCCAATTCCATTCCACAAATTTTTTAGGTACTCAACAGTTGAACTCCATGCCTCAGACACACCAGACCAAAGGTTATTAGCTCCCTCAGAAATGCCAGACCATAAACCACTAAAGAACTCAGCTATTCCCTGCCAAGCTCCTACAATCCAGTCTACAAACCCAGACCAAATTTTCTTTCCAAGTTCTGTCTGAGTAAAGAACCAGACTAGTCCAGCCACTAATGCAGAAATGGCGACTATCAGAGCACCAATAGGATTAGCAGAAATAACCGCAAAGAGTCCCGAAGCAGCAACTTTAACGGCCGTTAAAGCCGCTCCGAATCCAGTGATGATAGCTTTAACTGTTGCCACAACTTTAAACGCAAGGAAACCACCCAATAGACCAGCTAGGACAGTCTTTAATCCGTCAAGAGCCATAGGGCTATCTTTCAACCATCCAGTAAAAGCTTTCAGCTTTTCAGCAGCCCCTCTGATAAAGCCCGTCACTGCTTCAAAAGCACTTCCTAAGAGATTAACTCCCTGCTCACTACCAGCGATGCCAAATAAATCTCCAATGAAACTACCAACAATCCCAGCAATATTGCCAATAGTCGCCCCGATATTCTCAAAGGCTACACGAATGTTCTCTCCTATATTGACTATGCTTGCTGCGGTCTTCTCGTCTATCCCTAATTGCGTCAGAAAGTTGATATTATCCTTTTTACTTAATGACCCAAAAATCATGTCGTAGAGTGTACTTGCGACACCTCCGATTTTTTCAAATACATCATAAAGTTCTTCCATGATGGATTGAGCGATATAGTCACCAAATACTGCACTCAAACCTTCCTCAAGCGCAAATCCAATCACTTGTGGAAGACCACTCAGCACATTCCCAATCATTGGAAGAAAATTATCAACAATAAATGTTTTCGTAGTATCATATAGAGCCCGTAAGGACGGCCCGATATTCTGCCCCAAGGCCAACTGACCAAGCACATTCTGCGCCGCCGCTTTCATAGCAGCAAAGGACCCGCTAAAGGTTGATGCCGCCTCTTTAGCAGTCGTCCCTGTGATATCCAGATTTTCCTGGATAGCATGGATGGCATTGTAAACATCAGATAGGTTGTTGATGTCGTATTTGACACCAGTCAGCTTCTCAGCGTCAGCCAAGAGCCGTTCCATTTCGGATTTAGTACCACCGTAGCCAAGCTTGAGGTTATCAAGCATGGTGTAGTTCTGCTTAGCAAACCCCTGATAGGCATCTTGGATCCGCCCCATGTCCGTACCCATTTTATTGGCATTATCGGACATATCTACCATGGCCATGTTGGCCACATCAGCAGCTTTCGCTGTATCTCCACCTAAAGATTGCAGGAGGCTTGCGGAGAATCCTGTTACATTCTCCATGTAAGCATTGGCTGACAGTCCTGTTGTCTTATATGCTTCAGCAGCATATTTCTTGACCGTGTCAGCACTACCCTTGAAAAGAGTCTCAACCCCTCCTAAAGATTGTTGGAGGGCTGCCCCCTCATGAATAGCCGCTGAAAAGGCCTTACCAATTCCAGCCGCTGCAATCGCTTTTGTCGCCACGCTGACCAAACTAGCTCCTAGCGATTGCCCAGCACTTTGACCAGCAGCCGACGCCTCTGGATTTAGAATAGCTTGGATTTTCCCAGTTATTCCTCTTGCAGATGGAATCAACTGCACATAAGCTTGTGCGATTTCTGTAGCCACTACTTCTCACCTCCTAACCCGTCTAAGATTCGTTGACGATACGCTTCAAATTCCTCACCAGAACTAAAGACCATCTCATCCCTTTCTTTCTCTTCTCCAATCAGCTTCTGAGCTATCATGGTTGGCCTGTTGGCACCCTTTTGACCATCTTTGGTCTTAAACCAGACGAGCGTTGAAAGTCTATCCAGCGTACTAGCCATCAGCAAAGTCTCAAAAGGCACCTTCTGATTACTCAAAGCCATCTTGATCCGAGAGTCCTCTTTTAAACCAAAAGCAAAGATAGCTACCTGTTTCGCAGGTAGCTGCCTATAATCATAAATGCCATAGGTTTCAGCGAGGTCACAGATGAGAGCATCTTCATCTAGGTTGATCATTCTAGCAAGGAGGGCTATTTTTTTAGATGCGTCCTGCTTTTAAAGATTTCTTCCACTTCCTGCATCAATTTTCCTGTCGGCACCATCCCAGTTTCTGTTCGGACGTGGTCCTTCAAGTCCTGAGCCTTATCACCCAGCATCAGATTGATAACGGTTGGCAAGACAGCAGGATTCTTATCCACTTCTGCCACTGCTTCCAGCAGTTCATAGTTATCCAATCGTTCCTGCGTGATTTCAAAGGCAAAACCAGTTGAAGTTTTCCCCTTAAATGCTTTTCCTTGCATGCCGTGATTTCGTTTGTTACGTTTGCGTTTTGCCATTTATTAAACCCCCTTGATATATTCGTAGTGAGTATTCCCGCTCTTATCCGGAAAAGCTGTGATGGTTGTTTGATAGCCAACAACCTCTCCGTCTTTATAAGTGATGTCCCCAACTTCAGTGACCTTTCCAGACGGAATCACGATGCGTTTGAGAGCGCCGTTTTTCAAGACCATTTCAACAACTAGACAATGATTTTCTAACTCTTTTGAATTAGCTGTGATGCTAATACCAGTTGCAAGATCTCCTGAAACATTTTCAGACCCATAAACCTCTTTCAGAACATCAATATTGAGCCCCTCAATCAAGGCATAGACGAACGTATCCTTCTTCTCAGTTTGTGAGGAGTTGACAATAGCTCCTCCCCACGCCTTAATATCTTCTGATTCAGGCGAGTTGCTATTTGTCACCCCATCTTCCGAGATGTACCCTAAAGACTTAAAAGCAGCCTCTAGCTTACTTGTTGCATCGACTGGCAACTTTGTGCCAAGCGGTGCCGAATGTACCGCTCCACCAACTTTCGGTTTCGCAGTTGTTACATTAGCTTCTAATGACATTGCAGTGTCTCCTTTAATAATAGTTAATGTCAAATACCGCCTGATAGCGATATTGTTTAGTTTCTGTGTCCGTAAAGTTGTAGTCACTGTTCAAGTGGACACCGCTGATTGAGTCCAGCTCAATCAATCCTTTCACAGCCTGTTTCACTTTGACATTGAGCTCAGCAGCCTTCTGCATGCTTGGAGCGTAGCTCTGAAAGGCAAAAGTCGCACTTCCAGAATGATTTCGCTCACTGCTACCAGTCTTCTCAATGATGACGAAACTGGCTGGCACCTTTGTTTCATGCTCAAAAAATGACGGTACATCTAAATGACCGTCAAGATATTTCTTGATAATAATTTCAATCATTTAGCGCACCTCCTTCAGCAAAGTATTATTTCGTAGATTATCTTTCTTAGCTTGATAGGTTTTGGGATAGACCATCGCATTTGCCCGCGTCTTCCCGACATGACTGTCCTGCTCATAGCCTGGGCCACATCTGCTACGGATTTTAGTAGCTTCCTGATTTAGTAGATTTTGGATTTCCCTTGACTTCAGCAAAGCACCAACTCCAGCACCATTTAGCTTGACTTTGGTATTACTCATACATTTCAACCATCACTTTCTTGTTCCATTCCAAAGGCATCATTGATTCAATGCCTTCTAAAGGAATACCAATCGTGCGCCATTTGTGCCCAAAAAAACGAACCTCACGGTCTTTCCACTCATTCTGATCGCCTTTTGGGATACCCAACGTATAATCTGCCTTTTTCCCAGTCAAATTGAGCTGATTCGTGACATCTTCTGTTGAAGCTGGAACAACTAGAACATTATCTACTTGAATTTCGGTATTCTCATAGATAGGATGCCCAAAGTCATCCCTACCAGTCTTTACCTTACCAATCAAGGTAACTGGTATTCCCTTAATCCGTCCCATAGATCTCCATCACCCCAAATCTTTGCTTCTTTAGTCCCAAGCGTTTGAGCTCCGAATCCTTGATAAAGAGACCCCCGCCAGGCACCAAATAGGAACCACTCACCGAGTAGCCCAAGGCACTCTCAGCAAACTGGGTCATCGGTTCCTGCTCAGTAGAGGTCATCAAGGTACGAGCTACCACATCAACTGTGACAGACTTGACCACACTGGCAAAAGACGAATCCTCAGCCACAAGCACATCCAAGTCTTTTCTAACCTTCTTAGCTTCGACACGCAGAGAGTCAGAGACAATTTTCAACAGAGCCTCTGCTCGCTTGCGTTCGTCTGATTTTAAAAGACGCCACAAAGTTTGCAGGTCTTCAACTGTTGCAAAGTCTCCCATTTAGCCTACTCCTTATGCGCTTCCAGCAAAGCCAGTAATTCTGCTTTTTTAGCTTTATCACTGTACTCAATCCCAAGCTCATCTAGCTTAGACTTGAGCTCTGGCACAGTCCATTTTTCTGGATCATCCACTTGTCCTTCTTGTGACTTTGCAAATTCAGCAGCTGGAATCCAGTCGCCCCCAGAAATTTCTGAACTAGTATTGATTGTCGCACCAGTCTTTTTGTTTACATACTCAGCCATGATTAACCTCCAGTTTTCACGATACGAGCAAAGCTTTTAGGATCCAAAATTCCCCATCCAAGATAAATTTCGGCACGAAGGTAAATTTGGTTATAACCTTTCAAGTCTTTCCCAGAATTGTCTGGATCACCATATCGAATAACTTCGAGTGGAATTTGTTTCGCATAGCCCCATTTAACCATGTTTGCAAAGTCACCAACAATAGCAACATCCTTGTTGGTTCCAACATTAAGACCAACTGTTGTATTTACATCTACAGGTAGACCGTTAATAGCACCTGGATTTGCTCCCCATGCCAATTCAGGATAAAGCCGTTCATTTGCTGCATTTTTCATGCTGGCAAGTGCGCTTGAAAATGTAGTATCAATAGCCATACCGCTCACGATATTATCTGCTCCTTGAATCATTTTCACAGCATCTTCAACATTTGCATCTGGATCATTGGCTGTAAAAGTAACAGTTTGAGTAACGGCTTTATCAAAACAGTTATCTCCGATAACCGCAGACTCTTGTTTCGTACGTGGATTGACTCCATGAAATGACATCAAATCAACACCACGAGCTACCTTAACGGCAAAGCCTTCGTTAAATGATTTTAACGTGTCAATTTTAGCTTCTTCTGATGCGTAGATAAATTCATCAGATACACGAGCACCATACTCAATTTTAATTGGCACAATAGTGACTGGTTCTAAGCTGACACCACCATGGGTTTTTTTCCCATTTTCAGCAACAATGTCGACATCAGAATCCAATGAGAATGTAAATTCCCGTAATCCATTAAACGGGATAACTTGTTGATTAGACAATTTCGCTAGTGAGCTGTGACCCTTAACTTTGTTGATGAGGTCTGTCACAAGCATTGGGTCAAATAATGTTCCTTTTGATAGTTGATCTGCCATATGATTTCTCCTTTATTCTTCAAAAACTAAACCTTGTACTAGGTTTTTATAAGATGTATTTTCATTCTTTTCTAGAGCAGGCTCCGTATTCCTAATAGGAGCAACTGGTTGAGCACTTTTCATAAACCCAGCCAAGCGCTCTGCATCTGCTTTGAAGCTTGCTTCGTCAGTCCCCTGCAAACGATCTGCAAGGTCGTAAGGCAGTCCATGTTGCAAAGCAATCCGAGTTCGCAGACTAGCCGTCTCATAACCAGCGATTTGCTTCTGCATGTCTTCAAGTTGCTTGTCAGCATCTGCCTTGCTTTGATTGTTAGCTTCGATTGTTGACTTCAAGCCAACATTTTCTGTTTCCAATTCTGTAACCCGAGATTTGAGCTGATCATAGTCGCTATACTTCGCTTTCTCACGAGATAAACGCTCCTTAATAGCAGCATCAAATTCTTCTTGTGTAGTGATTGGTTTAAATTCTGACATTCTCATGTCTCCTTTCTCCTGCTTTCCCGGCAGTTCGGTAATTTTTTGGCATCAAAAAAAGCAGTCACAAGACCGCTTATTTTAATAACTGATTTTTTGCTTTTTCTTAGGCTTAGTCGTAGCACAAGCCCAGTGCGCAAGCAAAGCGCTGTCCATCAAAGAAATATCCATATCGTCAAAGTGCGATCGATAGCCAAAGCCCCCATTTGAGCCAATATTCCGCTTGTTGCAGTTAGTAGCTACTTTTGATAGCGATGGCTGGCCAGCGTGACAGATGGTTTTCTGGTAGATACCCTGTTCCCAAAGAGCATTGGCCACGATGATTTCCTTCACTGTCGGCAGAATCACATTCTTGATTCTGTAGTCCTTCAACTCTTCGTCCAGGATCTTTTGACCACTTGCGCCATCTATGACAATCTGAGCTACATCAGCTTGTCTCAGAAAAGCAACCATCCACTCATTACCATTACGAACAGATTGACAGTCGACTGTCTCAACAAAGAAACGGCCATCCTTGGTCCTTGCAGCAATACTCAATGCCACGTTCGTTCCATCTTGACCGTACTTAATACCAACAGATAGCTTGCCAGACAATTCTGGGACATCATCCACCTTAAGCTCATTCCACTCCGTTTCAGAAATAGCAGATTTTTGGTTGTAAGTCGGCCAAAACCCCAAACGTTGGATATTATGGTCTAACTTATCCTCACCAAGCTCTGCCTCAATCTTCCGCTCGTTTAAGTGGTAGCCCATAGATGGATTGGAGTTGTACCATGCGTCTACATCGTCAATTTCCTTTTCGTCAGAAACCGACCACTCAGCCCAGCCAGAATACTTCCCTTTCCCGAAAAGACAAGTCTCACGGTACTTAGTAAAGACTGTTCCGCTCGATACAGGTGTCGGAGGCGTTCCACACATGATTGTGATAGGATTTGCACTATCCGTAACCGTGTATTTCAAAGCAGATTCCTGTTCAGTCGTGTACTCTTGAGCCTCGTCAATGATCAGCATATCAAAACCTTCACCAAGACCACCATTTGATGTTCTAGTACGAAATTGGATAACACCACCTGTTGAATAAAGTTCAATCCGCTCCTGCCCCTTCGCCCGAATAGAATTAAAATCTTCTCCATCCACATACCCCATCTTTTCAAGGTACCTCTTGACCTTTTCAAAAGAGGCATGAGAGGTAGAAATCCGGTGAGACGTATGTAGGATATTTAATCCTTCATGTAGCCCCCAAATTTCACCAATATATAGGAGTTCAGTTTTACCATTACGACGAGGGATAGAGTAGCCAAACTTTTGGTGCACCCAAAGACCGTTCTTGTCAACAGCCATCATAGGTAGCAAAAGATTCTTCTGCCAAGCATAGCAAGAAAGACCTGTCCGTTCGTAATGTTCAATCGCTTCTTTAGCTTTTGAATTTTTCTTGACGTATTTTAAAATCACCGATTGAGTAGGATTCTGATTGCCAAGTTTCTTCCTCGCCATTCCACATTCCTTTCAATCGTCATCGCATGATAACCCTGTCGCTGGGAGATATTCGGATCACCTCCTAATCTTTAATAGCTCGGTTTGAAACTTTAGTGTATACATCTACGTAAGTCTCTTTCTTGTCTCCGTTGTGCGTTATTTCTGCATAATCGCCACATTTTTCACCAGACTTGATTTGATTAGTACTAACAAGAGCCTTCCAATTTTGCAAAGTTTTGCTAAACCAAACTACAAAGCAGTCTTCTTCTTTGATTTCACGACCTGCTAAGCGTGAAAATTCTTGCGATGCCAATTGTTTTGCTTTTTTTAACATTTTTTATTCCTTTCTGAACATAAAGAAAACCGTATGGAAAGCCAAACGGTTTATATTGATTTATAGCAATAGAATTATAAATACCTCACACAGAACCTCCTTTCAATTTTTCAAAAAGAAAAGCACCCTTACGAGTGCTTCAAAATTCTTACTTTCGGTCTGAGAAAAAATTAGCCCAAAATGGATTTTCTTTATCAAAAATCTCAACCTCTTCCGAGGTCATATTATGGGGATAATCTTCAAAAAGGTTATAAAACTTTTTCTTATCGAATGAGATCAGCATCAAGCCTCTAGCAAACCATGCTGTATCAACCCACCAAGTTTTATCACCATCATTTTCTTTGTAGCAATATTCGGACCAATTCACTTCTTCATATTCATCTTTCATGACCCTCGGCCCCTTTCATTTGTTGAGAATCTGCTGTATTGATAAAACTCAATATCTTGTGAAATTCAGGGTTTTCTTTCAATGAGTTCACATCAATAAGATAGCTATTCACATCATATTTTCTCCCAGCTACACTGTGAGACTTTTGACCTTTGAACCTTTCCTTAAGAACCATACCATTGAACGGTTTAAAACCATTTAATGTCCTTGATTGGAGTTCTAAGTACTCAAAGCGGCCTTCATTTTTCCTTATGATAGCTGCATGCCTGCCTGCTGCTAAGTAATATTCATTTCCACTTTCTACTTTTTCCAGCAATTCCCTCACTGCATTAAAGTCGTTTGTGTTTTTGACTACATGCATTTTAACTCCTGGAAGACTTCCAATCATTTTAATCCTGCTATCTCTGGAAAAGAAGTCACAGCTTTTACCACCTCTGAAGTCTAAAACAGTATATCCTGCCCTATTTCCTATGTAGGCAAATGCAGCTGACGAACACGACCCTCTCGTCATATCTCCACCAGCAACAGCTTTTATAATTTGTTCTTCAGTCAATCTTATCCGGCTCTTTTTAATAGGATTCGAAGAAATTCCAGCCTGAAGTGCGAGCTTTCTCACTTCGCTCATTCGAGAATTTTTATTTATATTCTTCCTTGTCTCTATCTTATCACTTTCATCTTTTTTTCGCCAAATTTTATTCCAAACATCCTTAACTTTCCCGCTTTTTGGATCATAGTCTACGGTACAACGGCAATGCTGATGTCTCCTATAAACATCCTTGGGAACTCTTGGATATTTATAGTTTCCTTGAACTTCTTGGCACCACTCACAACAATGAAAATACGATTTTCTGACAATCTCAGGTTGCAATCCTGCCTTGTGATGAAACTCCGCATTCTTACGAATGCTATCATCAATAATGGACTGAGTGAAGTTCACAATAGGTTCACCAAGCAACCAACTGACATCTTCAAAATTTTCCTCAGACGAAAAGCGATTCACAATGCCAGCGATTCGATCCTGATTCAATTCAGGGACTTGCACTTTCAGACCGATTTTTGCTTCATCATTCAAATTCTTCTGAACTTGCTGAGCATAGCCACTTATTAGCTCGAAATTCCGCCCTAGCGTCTCCGTCAGCAGCCTTTTAGCGATATTGTAATACATTTTACCGTCTGGCAGATTAGAGGAACTTACAGATCCTCTCAGAGCTTTAGAAAGAATCTCCCCTAATTCGATGGCATACTCATTCGCATCCAGATAACCAGCTGACTTAGTTTGTAATTTTGACAAGAGAGACTTCAGCACTTCACTATCAAGCCTTGCCTCCTCAAATTCCGTCTGAATTTTCGTCAATAAGTCCGGCACGATATCCTTAACCATCATTTACCTCTTTCTCAATCGGGGCAGGATTCTCAGCACCCTTGATACCTGTCAAGTCTCGGATAGTTTCACCATCCACATATCCAGGCACAGCCTGATTGAGCTTGATAGCACCATCCCCAATCATCGTCAGCATGTTTGCATCCGCTTCAAATAACGGCTCCCACTTCACTTTCGTTTTCACAAATTGACTACGAGCATACTGGAAATCATCTTGCAAACAAGTAGCCACATAAGCCACATTCAGGAAACCTGCTCCTAGAGACCGCTGAGCCTTCCGACCAGCCAAGCGCAAATTCTCATGACTCGCCTTGATAGCTTCTACAGATGATGGATTGTCAGACACAAAGCCTAAATCATCCAAAGTCAAGCCCATTTCACCAGCAAAGCCAGCAGCAGCCGTCCTCAGTTGCTCCGTAAAAGGCGACATGCTAGCAGTGCTAAACTGGCCAACGTTTGGCTTTTCCCCATTGTCACTAGCAGAAATCGTCAATAGGCTTGATACTGTCGCTTGCCATTTTTCCAATGGCTCTGCATCAGGATCTAGCCCCAGAATATACTTTTGCGGCCATGAGTAAAACTCTGCCGTAATATCCGCCCGCTCTAAAGTACGCTTAGCATATTTCTGATAATACATGCCAGCTCTCGTGATACGACTACGACCAAACGGTCTTACCGCATCAGGACGATGGATCACAGGAACCAACAGGGGAATATTCGTCGGATTGCTGATTGAGTAGGGATCACCATCCTTCGGAATGAAATGCGTTGCATTTGGCTCAAAGTAAGCTTCTAAAGTTGCCTGACCATAATCATCCCGAGCCAGCACCGCATAACCTTCCACAAGCAATCCAGTGATAGGATCAATCACCCCAGTCGCATTGCTAGCCTCGATCACCTGCAACCGCACCTCATCATCTTCGCCTTTTGAAATATAGATGAAGCAACACGAACCAATCAGCGCAGCAAGAATAGCACTATCAAAAAAGATATCCGGATTGTTTCTATCAAAAATTTTCGTAGCATCAAAGATGTCATTGACAAATTCCCGAAAAACCAGACGATCAGCAAGACTATCCACACCTTTAGCAGTCCACCCCAAAGTCGCCCTGTACTGCGCTCGAACATTCAGAGGAATGGTGATTCCTATTGGCGCATCGTAATTCTGCATAGCATAATGCTTGTACCTCAGATTGACCCTTGATCTGCAAGATTCAAGTTTCCTCCTCAGATAATCAATTCCTCTTAATTCCAAATCATCCTCCTTCTATTTCTAAGTTTTGGCGCGAGAAAAAATGTACAGTGACGGCGTGAAGCCCCGCTGAGCCTTGGGGGAGGGTACTACCCCCCTATCTGCCAGATAGACCTTTTCGCGCTTTGAACATTATTTTTTATTTTGAACAGTATCGTAGAACACCGTTAACCTTAGTTTAATCATCATTGTTGTTTTTTTAAAAATGCAACCCTTTAGCCTCTGTACTTGGTCCAGTCCATCGACTGTGGCAGGTTTCTATTGCCAACCACAGTCGCGTTGGCTGACCTATCATCTGCATACAGCTTATCAGACTTCTGCCTATTGCATTGCCAGTGAGCCAGCTGTAGATTATTGATATCTGATGGATGCCCATTTCTGTTGATTGGGATGATGTGGTCAATGACCGGACTTAGCGGATGCGGGTACTTCAAGGATTTATCAACGGGTAGCCCACAAATCCCACAAGTATTTCTGGTTTTAAGTATGATGTTCTTGTTTTTTTCAAACGCAACACGGTGGGGGCCGTTTCTATCAGGTCGGGGGAGGTTCATCTTGGGCCTTCCTTTTTTTATGATTGGGAGGGAGGTTTTCAAGACCTCTCCGGTTGTTTTGGGGAGGGGGTATTTTCTGTACTTGAACCCCTCCCGTATTTAACATATCTTATATTCTGTTAAATTCAATCAAATATCCCTAGAGTCAGATTCTTCAAGGATTCAGCATTGTTTTTTAAAAACTGAATTTCCAAATTCTCAATATGTTAAATATAAGATGATTTAATACTTAAATTTAAGCATCACATCATCTATCTCATCCTGCTCGTAGCCAATATAATCGAGCGTTTGTCTCTGCGTGGAATGATTAAATATTTTCATCAGCATGACTAGATTTCCTTCTTGTTTATAGAAATGGTACCCAAAAGTCTTACGCATTGAATGCGTTCCGATTTTGTTAAGACCGATATGCAAAGCAGCATCTTTGAATATCAAGTAAGCAGCTTCTCTACTTATGTGATGGATTCTTGCGCCTGGCATGCTGCCAGATTTTGACCGTTTTTTCTTTCGACTTGGGAAAAGGAAATCGTAGCTTTTTAAATCATTTTCTCTGATATACTCATCCAGTGCCTTTCTTAGCTGGTCATTTATAGGAAATCTTTTTCTTTTTCTTGTCTTTTTCTCATAAATATCAATGTGGTCACTAACCACATGCTTGACTTGTAGCGGGATGATGTCACTAATTCGCAATCCAGAATACAAGCCACACATGATCAGTATATAGTTACGCTCGCTTTTAGAACGTAGATAATCTTTCATGCGTTCGATATCATCGACTTCTCGAATTGGATCAACTTTTTTCACGACATCACCTCCAAACCACAAGAAAAGGCAGGGTGTGCCTGCCTTCGTCTATTATTCGATAGTACCATTTTAGCACATTGAAATTGGTATTTACTCTTGATTTACTCCGTTTTTACTCCAGAATAGCGACTTGCTCACCGTTCCGATAGAGTTCGGCAAATGCTAATAGAGCTTTGTCAAGAATTTCGTAATACGAGCTCTCTGAGATTGCAAGCTCGTTGTATATTGTCTCATCTTTCTTTCGATGCCAGACTAAGTACTTCTCATATATGATCCTGCGATAGTAAGGATCGTGTAGCTCGCTGACTGCCTGCTCAATCGCATCCAGCTCCATCTCTGCGTCTACTTTTCTGATAGCCAGCTTCTCAACCTGACTAGTCGTGTCACTTCCAGGATTTCGAGGCATGAAAGAGTATGTAGTCGTCACCTTTTGACTATTTTTGTCATTGGCCACACGACGCCAGCGAGGATAGCCTTTCAAAATTTTCTTGGCATTTTCTTTCGTTTTTGCTTCATTGATTTCTGGGAAAAAAGGCATCTCTCACCTCATTTCTATATATTTTCATCTTTCAAGGCTCATCAAAACTTTTGAAAAACGTTGCTAGACCATCGAAAATAGAAGCAAGTGTTCTAGCTAAATTCTTGAATCCTTCCCTAATGGTTCTCACAAGATCTTCAAGTTCTTCAGGACTTAGCTCAGCTGCTTCTTGAGCTAACCTTTCTTGCTCACGTTGTAAGGCCTGTTTAGCTTTCTTCTTTTTGATTCTTTTGTTCATTTTTGAAAATTACCCTCCATCCACTAACTAAAATAGCCAATAATAGAACCATCAAGCTCGCTATGATAATCATAGCTCCTAAAATTTTGATAATTTCAAACAATATCATTTCCCACCTCTACATGGATTTTTCATCACATTTTCCTTAAAATCTTCAATCTCAGATTTGACCTTGTCCAGAAGATTTCGCTCAACCATCAAGTCGTGTTCATCCGCACCTTCACGCTGAACATAATACTGCAAAGCATGTTTCACAATCTGCATGTGTTTATATTTTAGATACATCCTCTTGATCTCCATCTCCTCGTGTTTGCTCTCTTAGCCATAGCAGAGCGAGCCATTTCATCCCAGACATAATCTGCATTTTCTAGCATGAGGTCCACGCATTTGTCCTTCAGGGCTTCGATGGTAGCTTGGTCTTCTTCCTTTTCTCGATAACAAGCTACCAACTCCTTTTTTAGTTCCGTTATTTCCTCTGCATAGCGATCTTCAGGGTCGATAGAGCGATTATCAAAGGTAATCGTATCAACTGGATTGTAAATCATCTCCTGCAACACCATCTCAACATTATCGATGATGAGGTGCTCTTCTCTTGAGTACGCATGAGGAGTACGAACCAAATCGTTAACACATATTGGATAAGGTATCGTATAACCTAATTTCTGCGCCATTCCAAAGGTGTTTTCTGCCATTCTGTGATTGGCAACTAAAATCCTATTGCCTGTCGAATGGCTTTCTAATATTGCCATTGTGGTTTTACCAAGGCAACGGCCGAAGCCGATAAGTTTAGTCATCTAGTACCTCCATATCAAAACCACTATCAATAAATCTATAGGTCAACTCTGGATTAATTCCATTGCCTAATTTTTGATAGATATCGTAAATTTGGCTTGGATCAAACCTTTTTCCAAGATATTTTCCTAGCAACTCCGAGTTTTCCAAATGAAATAAACGGTTTAATTTTTGGTATTTGAACGGGTTAGTTTTTGCAAAATCTCTGCTACACCACATAAATAGTTTTGTGATAATGTCACGTCTTGAGCTAACTCCTTTTAAACTAAAATACGTGTTAGTTTTAGGAATGAGAATAACTTCAAGATTTCTATTGATGTACGACTCGGGAAAATAAGCCAACAATTTTTGTAATTCATTAAAAAGTTCTTCGTTCATTCTTCTTTCTCTCCTTTAAAACGGCAGATCATCATCTGAGATGTCCATCGGATTATTATTGCCAAAATCTGGTGGCATCTGCTCGTCGATGCTGCTATGATTAGCAGATTTGTTACGACTCTCCAGAAGCTGGAAGTTGTCTGCAACGACTTCTGTGACATAGACACGCTGGCCTTGCTGATTGTCGTAGTTACGAGTCTGAATGCGGCCAGTAATACCAATCAGAGCGCCTTTTTTAGCCCAATTTGCAAGATTTTCTGCCTGCTGACGCCAGATGACAACATTGATAAAGTCTGCTTCTCGCTCGCCACTTTGATTTTTAAAGTTACGATTGACAGCTAGAGTAAAGGTTGCGACCGCTTGGTTCTGCGGTGTATAGCGAAGTTCAGCATCACGGGTCATACGACCCACAAGTACAACGTTATTGATCATTTGATGCCTCCAAAACTCTAAACTTGCTTATAAACTCGCTACAAAAAGATTTCCATTCGGATTCTTTGAAGGCCATGAATTTATCTGCTGTTAATTCTTCAAGTTTTTTATAACAGACATGTTGATCGCATGAGTTCGATTTCGTCTACCGTGCGCATAAATGTAATAGCATCACCGATAAAATCCAACTGACCATTATCAAAATGAATCTCGTGAACATCAATCATTTCATTGTCGTTTTTTAGCCACGCTCTAAATTTCGGAATCATCTTGCACCTCCTCTGAAATTATTAGCAATATTTTGTACCTCTGTGTCAATTAATTTATGTCTGTAATTTAACAATGGACTCATGAGGTCGTTTCTCACAGCAGGCCTCAAAATGATTTCATCTGCTTTTAAAAATCTTTTATCGTTGATTTTTATTTTTACATCATACCCATTTGCAATGTGTTCAAGGTCGTTGTTAGACAAGAAAATTTCAAATGTACTCATTCATCCACCTCCTTGACTTCCACACCCGCGCAAGAGAAAATCCAGCCGAAACCAGCTTCTTCCAGCTCTTTGCGGGTGTGGTTTCTGCTCTGTGTGAAAAGGTTATGATAAAAATGATATTCGTTATTGCTTGTTTTCACCAAGTAATCATCTATGTTCTTTAATCTAACTTCATAGCGCTTTCCTCGCTCAACCTCATATCCATCAAGCCAAGCGCGAGCGACTTTGTCGTAAGCATTCTGTTCATTCAGCAACCACTCACTGTATTGTTTATTAAAGTTCTTCTCTCTGAGCGCATCATATAACGTAGCGTTCTGCCCTTTGTAATACTCAATAATCTCCGCCACAAACTGCGGGATTTTGACTTTTTCGGGTTCGTCTAGTTGTTTCACTAGATTTAAGACTTCGTTTCTTTCGGTGTAGTCTCTTGAACCAAATGCAAACAACTGTTCAATTCTTTTTATCAATTCCTGCTTATTCATCTTCCTGTTGCTCTCAAATAATCAGGGATTTCATCCCCTACTTCCAAAGCTTCATACTGTTCCTCAGTCACAAGAAACTTGCCGTAAGGTCCAGCGGTCACAGTATAGCGACCGTCGATAACCTCTTTTCCTGTGATTCTGCCGTGCATTTCTGCACCAGCATTATCCGCCCTATGTATTGTGATAAGCTTTCTAGATTCAAGTTGTTCGACTCGCTCATTAAGTTTGTTGATTCTGATGATTGCCGCTAGCAAAATCGCTATCAAAACGACAATGCTGAAAATGTAAATACTGTGTTCTCTCATGTCAAATCCTCTTCTTTAAAAATTCTTTATACACTTTCTCAAAAATCTCGATCACAAGTTTTTTAGGTATATTAGACCTCTCATTGTATGATTTCGAGAAATTCTTCCACTCAATATCCTGCTTGATAATTTTATTTTTTAAATTAAGTTCAATATTGCTTCCGAAAATTGTCCGTTTTTGTAAAGGGTAGTCATAATTATTGTATCTAGCTAGGTTTTTGTATGGAATTTTGAATCCAATAATATCCTCAATGTAGGGCCACAGTCTGTCAGCTGCTGGATTCTCAATAACCCAAAATTGTGGACTATATCTTTTTATGATTTCTATTGTGTTGAAAGCTGTTAGCTCCCCATTGATCCTTTTAAGAAACTGCCTGTCATACTGATAATTTATATAGGCTGACTCGTAATCCTGATTTCCCCTAATTGTGAAGGGTGAAGGTCTTACTTGTGGAGCGAATAAGCTATCAGAAACATCATTGCGTTTCCAACACGCATTCCCATTTTCCATGGCAGAAGCATTTGACCAGGACTCGCATGGTGGACTAGCAATAATCAAGTCAGGTTTTGGCAATTTGTCTAATTCACCAAAGAGCGTATTGTCACCAAATAAACGGCCATAGTCTGCCAAATCCAAATTGATAAAGTGATTGTTCTTGTTTTCTACATCTTTCCCGATCGGATAGATGTCAATGTTCGCCCCCCCTGAACGATTCAATGTTTTCACACCTTTAAGATACGAACCATTTCCACTATCAAAAAGAGCCCAAACTACCATCTCTCTGATAATCAATACCTCCTATCCTTCATCCTGCTAGGATAAACAAAGCACCTACCTGTTGCTCCCTCAAAGATACGACTTGATAGAGCACCATTCCCAAAATCATCCGCATACAAGGCCTTGATTTCTTCGCTGGACAAGTTAGTGTTAATGATCGTGTTACTACGATTATCCAAAATCTCGTAGAGAACCCTATGCACCCACTCATTGCTACGAGCGTCAGCCTTGCGACTCTCTTTTCCTAGATCGTCAAGAAATAGAAAGTCAACATCTGTCAGCAGCTTTATCATCTTAGACTCAGAGTAGCCATTGTCGATCTTGAAACTCTCTTTGATTAAGCTAAAGAGCTTCACCACCGACACGAAAAGCACGCTTTTGGGCTCATCATAAGACTTAAACTGCTCATTGAGATAAGCAGCCAAGCCGTAAGTCAAATGGCTCTTCCCTACGCCAGACGGGCCAGTGATGATCGCATTGCCAGTCTCACCTTTCGCATAACTACGTTCCAACCTCTTTACGAAATTCACGGCTTCCTGATCAATATCGCTAGTGATTTCATAATTTCGCAAAGTCTTATCTCGTAGTTTGTCTGAGATTATGCTGTCTCTCTCAAAAACAGCATAAGTATCAGCTAGCTTGCTTTGAACCTCAGATGTTTCATTTAGCTTTTTTTCAAAAAGGCTAATCGCAGCCTTGGTGCACTCAGGACACTGCTTGATTTCTTCAAGCCGTCCTTTGATTGGGATTTTGGTTAGCCAGAGCTGGCAACCATGTACTTCGCAAGTCTCATCTAAGACCTGCCTCGCTTCAAAATTTTTAAAATAATCCATCAAAAACCTAACCTTTCGTCAACTGCTGATTGAAACAACTGACCCTTTCGAGGCATAGACTGGTTTAAATAATTGTCCATCTTATTGCCGAAAAGCGTTTGTGGTTGCAGATACTGCTCATATTTTGTAAATTTCCATTTAGCATACATCACATCTACTACGTACTTAAAATCTTCCAGTTTGTAGCCCTCGTTCAATCGAGCTGTGATAAACTTCCGATGTGCTTTAGTCGTAGCTTTAAAATTCTTACCAGTCTTTTCATTAAGATAGTCCAGAATTTCCTTGAAAATCGACAATTTATTATTATCTATATCAGTCTTTATAATATCAGTCTTTATTGTTTGTACTTTCTGCGCTTCCTGAGCCGTATTTTCTACGGTTCTGGACGGTAATTTTTGCGGGTCAGGAGATTCTGCCTTGATAACGGTCGGACCGAGAATATAGAGCCGATTTGGTTTAGTTAATCCCTGTCGCTCCTCTTTCAAGAGACCAGCAGTCACAAGCTCTTTTTTAATCTTCGTGACCGTCTTCTCCGAACAACCCAGCTCCTCACAAAATTGACTAGTCGTAAAGTAGATAAATACTTGCCCATTTCGGTCATGCCATTCAGATTCTAGCGACAGATTCAAGCGATTGTAGAGCAGAGCGTACATGATCTTAGCATTGTTAGATAGCTGCTTGTACGGCTCTTTGAAAAGCCATTTAGGCAGTTGGAAATACTGATATTTCTCAACCTCATTTTTAAAATAAGTCTCAGCCATTCTTTACCTCCTCCACACTTGAAAATTTTGTGTATTCCTTGTGAAAATACAATTTCACCGTCCCTAGACTGCCGTGCCGATTTTTCTTAACAATCAGCTCCGTCAGATTGCTTTCTTCTTGGTCATCAGCATTGTCTTGATAGTACGCATCTCGATAGAGAAAAGCGACAATGTCAGCATCCTGCTCAATGCTCCCAGAATCCCTCAAATCGGACATGATAGGCCTCTTATCCTGTCGTTGCTCGACGCTTCGGCTAAGCTGTGACAGAGCAATCACTGGCACTTTCAACTCTTTAGCAATAATCTTCAACTGCTGGGAAATCTCGGAGACTTCCTGTTGCCGATTGTCAGTCTTTCGTCCTGTGATCAGCTGCAAGTAGTCAATCACAATCAGACCTAAACCACTCGTTTCCTGAGCTAGTCTCCTCGCTCTCGCTCGAATGTCTGAAATCCTGATACCAGCCGAATCATCAATGAAAATCGGTGCTTCAGCCAGTCTGCTCTGAGCATAGACCAGCCGTTCCCATTCGTCTGTGGACAAAAAGCCCGTCCTGATATGATGATTTGGGATTGCCCCTTCTGCCGATAACATCCGCTCAACCAGACTCTCATCTCCCATTTCCAGAGAAAATATAGCCACTGGCTTTCCTGATTTAGTTGCCACATTTTGAGCAATGTTGAGAGCAAATGCCGTCTTACCCATCGCTGGCCGTGCTGCTAAAATGATGAGATTGTCCTCATGCAAACCAGTCGTCAGCTTGTCAAAGTCGGAAAATCCTGTCTCAATCCCAGTGATTTCACTGCTGCTATTTGACCGCTCTTCAATCTTTGTATGATTTTCCAAAAGCACGTCATGGATAGCCCTAAAGCTGCCCTTGTTGCTAGACTGGCTCACTTTGAGCAGTGACTGCTCAGTCTTAGCGATAATCTCATCAATGTCCATGTCCTCATCGTAAGCATTGCCGATAGAATCAGACAAGTTACCGATGATAGACCGTAACTGTGCTTTTTTAGCTACAATTTTTGCATAATACTCCGCATTAGCGCTAGTTGGTACAGCATTGATAATCTCAACTAAATAGCTGACATTCCCCACCAGATTTAGCTCATGATTAGCTTCCAGCATTGACTTGACCGTGACTATATCGATAGCCTCTCCACGATCAGCAAGACTCATCATAGCCTTAAAGAGTATCTTGTGAGCTGGTCTGTAGAAATCCTCTGGCTTGAGATGCTCAGTCACCTCAATCATCTTGTCAGGATTGATAAAGATTGAGCCAAGCACCGCCTGTTCAGATGCTAGATCATGAGGCAAAACCTTGATTTCATCCATGGCATCCACTCAAATCACCCCAATCCCGTAGCCCAGCAGGCTGCTTCTTTCTGGCTTCAGCTATCTGTTCAGCAGCCTCACAGAGTGCCTGCTCTTTAGCCCATAGCACGTACATAGCTTGCATATTAAGCAGCTCTTCCGCCTTCCGTTTCTTTTCAGCTTTTCGGCTATCAATGTAGCAAACTAGTACTCCGGTCCAAAAGAAAATGCTTAACATAAATATCGAGCCTAGTAATTCATTCATTCCACTGCACCTTCTCCCTTAGTACCCTATCCTCTTGCTCTAGATGGACGATTCGAATGATATTTCTCCGGATGCTGTCGCGGCTATCATTTATCTGGGATTGCAAATCTTTCAGATGATGCTCTCGCTCAATATTTGTCTTGATTAAAATTGTAACCAGGAGCATAAAGACACAAAAGATTGTAAACAATCCCAATTGAAGATTAGCGATTGTGTCTCTCATCGCTCTGTTTTTAAATTCTAGATTTTCTAACTCTTTTTTTAATGCCATATTTCACCTCAACTTCTCACTGCCGTCCGCTCCCAATTTTCGTGATACCAGTCAATAACCGCATCACGAGGGAATTTATCGCGTCTTCCTTCGATTCGCGGAAAATCCTTGTGACAGTTAAACCGCTCATCAAATGTCCCTGTATCTCTCGTCCCCAAGAGCATTTCTGAGCATTGGGATTTGTTTAACTCCATCGGATAACGCCTCTTTTCATCAGTCACGACGTGCATGACTTTCAAGGCTCTATCCATCAAACCAGCCTCAAACTGGTCTAACAGTTGATTCATTAGCTCATTCATGATATAATCCTCTTGTATTTTATTTATTTCAAAGCCTGATTGCCGTCAGGCTTTTTCTGTTTCTGACCAATAGTCTGTCAGATTAACTGCCATGACAGCTGCAAGGTTCTTTTGTTCAGTCAGGATTTGCCGCTTGTACGGTGCCAGCCCATCATCACGCTCTGCTGCTGTTTTTGGCAGATAGTAGCCATTTGGCTTTCGTTTCTTGGCAACGATTGGATGATGAAAGTTGACTCGCAAGCTCTCGATCACTTCTTCTAGCTTTCGCTTTGAAAGACCTGTGCTTATTCTTAATTCGCTTGCTTGAATTGGAAGGTCAAAAGTTGCACTGTTTTTAATAGTATTAAGAACAGTGATTTCAATTGGCAACATTTCTCTAGTTACAGTCATTCATCTAAATTCCTTTCTGTGATATAATTAAATTAAATAATTAAGGGGATAATAGTATGATCAAATGGCTAGAAATATTTAACACTCTTACAGCTCCGATTGGATTATTTTTGACTATCTATACTTTCAGAGTAGCTTTTATAACTCGTGGAAAATTAGAAGAGGCGCAAGAAGTTAGCCTGTTTCATCAAGAAAATGACTACTATCTCGGTCAGATGGAAGCTATCAAAGCTCTCATTGATAACATTGACGACAGACAATCAGCTATCCCTGAAAAAATTTTTGTTCAACTGTATAAATTAATGTCAAAATTTGAAAGTAACTTTCCATATTTGACAAAACACAACAAGTTGATTGCCGAACCACTTAATAAATATAAAGAGATAAAAAATGAAAGAGAAGTCAAATACGCAGACTTTGTAGATATTTTTAATGATCTAGAAAGCATGTTTTCAAACCGAAAGGACTTAAAGTAATGGAAAATCTAATTGATGAACTTTGCACACTAACTATTAAGCACGATCTTAAATGGGACACTATAGATCACCTAATCATTGACGGACAGCCATACTACCAGAAATTCCAACACATCCTTGCTGATAAATCTTTTTTTACATCCTACAAAGATCAGACCATCATCGTACTTTATGGTGAAGTACGTGATTTTCTACGCCAACGAACTGTTTCAAATTTTTTCCTTCAAACATATGTAAATGGTCAAATTAAGCGACTAGAGTTCCCGGAAGTTGAAATTGTCAAACTCCACACACTCATCTCACTATCGCTTTAAATCATCCCAATAAAACCTGATTACTCTGTTTAACAATTTATGTTCACGTAAATTTCGACGGACGATAACCAAATTTGTCACGATTACAGCGATATTGAAAATAAAAATGATAATAGCCATCACTCTTCCTCCAAATCTACCCAGCTGTCAGAAATTCGCAGCACATCACAAACTCGATTTTTGAGTTTATCACTGCCTTTCCCATACCTTAGCAGCTCTGAAATAGTTGGTTTTTTGACTCCACAAGCTCGCGCTAAATGAGTTTGCGTCATATTTTCTTCATTCAGCTTGTCTTTGACAAGTTGAATCCATTTTTTATGTTGTTGGCTCATAATTTTCCTTTCTTGATTTTGATATAATTGACTTATCATCACGGAAAGGAGGATAAGTCATGAATAAATTAGACAATAGCAAACTAACGAACGATGCAAAGTTTTTGATTTCTTCTATGTACGCTGAATACATTAAGAGAAGAAGGGAACAAATTCGTAAATCTCAAGCCAGAAACTTCCACAGCATTGATTTTCTTAAAACTAACATCATGCCTGAATGGTCAAAAGAAGATATACTAGATACCTGTTTTGAACTAAGAAAATATGGTTATATTGAAGGAACTCTAGCAGATAATAGTTTTTACACACTCTACATCACGACAGAAGCAATTTCTGAACTTGAAACTGATTTCAAAGATACGATTGACACCGTTCTTGATTATGCTGCCAAGATTAAAAACGCTATTCCTTTTCTTTGATTCCAAAGGGATTAGCCTTTAATTCATGCAATGTTGATTCAATTTGGTCTAAATGTTGTTTCAGTTCTTCCCTTGCTACCCTCGATGCCTTGAATTCAGTTGCAATGATTTCAAGGCTTTTTGCTATCCGTTCAAAGATAGATTTCATTATTCTTCCTCCTTTTTAAAAAATTAACTAAAAAGTTAGCGAACTTATTGACAAACTTAGTCAAATGTTTTAAAATTAGAACATAGAGAAAAGACTTACTAAAATGTAAGGTTGACCTATAAAAACGACGCCAATCAATTTTTTAAGGCTTTATTTTTTAGTTGTCTTGTTCGCTAACTCTTTAGCTTACGAATATAATTTTAAAACATTTGACTAAGATTGTCAACAGTTTTATACAAATATTTTAAAATATTTTTTCGTGTTGCTTAGAAAGGTTGATAATTCAATGTTTGTAGCATTCGATAAAATAAAAGAATTAGCTGATAAACAAGGGATTTCTATAAATGTTTTAGAAGAAAAGCTAGGATATGGAACAAATACTCTTTATCGCTTAAAAAGAAGTAATCCTAGTTCTAAAGTATTGAGAGAAATCGCTGATTATTTCGGTGTATCTACCGATTATCTTTTAGGTAGGACGGATAATCCAGCTATTGCTGGTGAACCAGAAAAATTTTACTTTGAAGGTCAAGAGGTCGATGTTGAGCAATTAGCCAGCACCGCCATGCGATTCAACGGCAAGCCATTGACTGATCAAGATAAAAAATCCATACAAAGTATTATAGAGGCCTTCCTACGAAGTCAGGGAGATGCTAATGAATAAACAAAAAATTCATCTATTTATTGATGATTCTGGAAGACTTGAAAAAAACTCTAACTACTTTGTCTATGCAGGTCACTGTTTTATTGGAGACTCTCCAAAAAATAAAGCTAAAGGACGGTACAAAAAACTAGTGCACCAGATAGCTGAAGCTAATAACTTCGAGTTTGAATTAAAAGCTTCCAATCTCGAAAACATAAACCACCGCTCTTCTCTCTATCGTATCTTACAAAATGAAATCAGCTTTGATGTCAGTATGAAAGTTTCAAATCTAAAAGAATATATACTCGCTGATAAAAAATCTAGACAACGATTTAAAGACTATGCGATTAGACGAGTTGTAAAAAAGCTATTTCAACATCTAATAACTCAAAACCTAATTGACCCAAATCAAGATATTGAACTACATATCAATATTGATCAACAAGGCTTTGCAACAAATGGACTTTATGGACTAGGGGATGGAGTATTTGAAGAGTTGCATGAGGGGATTTATAATTTCAATTACGGAAAATTCTATTCCCCTATCCTGAACGCTGACTTTTCTGTCTATACTCGCTCTTGTGTATCAGAAAATGACTATCTCATACAAGCAGCCGATATTCTCGCAAATAGAGTATCGAACTCATATGTCCATAATAGGTTACCATTACGAACAATACCAAACCATATTCACTTATGGTTACCTTAGAAATAAAAAAAGTTAGCGAACTAGTTGACAAAAGACCTTCAAGTGTTGTACAATTTATTTACAGGTTGAAAAACACTGTTAAATCAAGTGGGTAAGAGATTGATTAATTAAGCGTATGTGAAGTACGTCTCCCCATTTGGAAAGGTCTTGTTATCATGACAAGACCTTTTTTGATTATCTAAGCAATAAAGGATGATGCTTATGACAGAGAAAGAGCTTTTTCAAGAGTTCGGAATTAGAATTTCTGTTTTTGATAATGAGATACATAATGCAGATAGTGACGAAGCTTTCTATATTTCTGCATTAAAGACAATGTTTATTAGCTCCAAAATCCCACCAGAAGATAGAATTAAGATTACATTACACGAGCTAGGTCATAAGGACCAACTAACACATCTCTACTCAATTTTTAGAGAAAAATATGAAGCTCAGGCTAATAGAAATATGATCCGATATCTCATGAAAGCGGAATTAGATGAATTTGAGGAAAAAGAACAATTCAACTACCTCACTTTTATGCAAAAATACAAATTAAAAACCATCGCTGATGAAGCAATGATTAAAGAAGAATACTTGAATTTAATTAGTTAAAAAATGTGCAACCACTGAACCACACTAAAAGCTGAGGAGGTTTATTTATGCAGCAAGAAAGCAAAGCTTTAGGTATTTTAGCCATTGTCTTTGGAGCAATCGCTTTGGTCGGATCATGGATTCCAATCATTAACAATCTATCGTTTTTAATCGGGATTCTGGCTCTTATCCTTGGTGTTGTCGGGTTGATTGTCAATCGGAAAAAACAGAAAACCTTGGCTATTATTGGCTCTGTCATTTCTATTCTGTCTCTTATTATCGTTCTTGTTACTCAATCATTCTACTCTCATGCACTCAACGAAACGAGCAAGAACCTGGAATCTGTTGCAAGTTCTGTCAGCTCATCTATTGAGTCGTCACAAAAGGGAGAGGACGCAAAGTTTACATGGACAAAAGAACAATTTGATGCCCTTCAGGAAGGTGACATCACAAACAATGGTGCTGGTGGGACGAATTACGAGGATGTCATCCGCGATCACGGAGCTCCATCCGACGAAAACACCACTACTATCAGCGACTACGAAAGCAAAACAATCACATATACATCTACAGGAAGCAAATTTCAAACTGTCATTCTTACTTTCGCAAAGCAAGAAGATGGATCTTTCCTTTTGACGGTTAAGGTTTCAAACGGTCTAGATTAAAAAAATCCCCACGCTGCCGACCAAAGCAAGGCGTGAGGACTAACTTAGTGTAGTAAAAAGGCATTCAAAAGCCTCTTTTACTATCCCCATTTTAGCAGAAAATGAGGTAAAAAACAAGATGGCATATTTTAGAAAAAGAGAAAACGGCTGGGAATATCGCATCTCTTATAAAACCCCTGACGGCAAGTATAAGCAGAAATCAAAATCAGGCTTTAAGACTAAAGCTCTAGCTAATCAAGCAGCTATAGAAGCTGAGAGAAAAATCCAGAAGAATATTATTATTGACGAAAATCAAACTTTGGCTAAGTACTATGATAATTGGGCGAAAATCCACAAAAAGCCAAATGTTACAACGATTACCTGGAAAAAATATAAATATACTGGAGATAAGATTAAAAAATATTTTAAAGATATTAAGCTGCATCAGGTCACGAATAGTATGTATCAGGAAGTTTTAAACGAGTTTTCAAGCACGCATTCCCAAGAAACTGTGGAAAAATTTCATTGTCATCTAAAGGCAGCTATAAAGATGGCTGTTTACGAGGGCATCCTAGATAGAAATTTTTGCGATTTTGCTCGGATTCGGTCGCACGTTGGCAAAACTCCAACAGAAGCTAAATTTCTCGAAGAAGAAGAATATTTGAATCTCATCCACCAAACAAGTCTACATATCAACTATCACTCATACTTCATTCTCTATCTCATTGCAGTCACAGGAATGAGATTTGCGGAAGCCGTCGGTCTTACCTGGTCTGACATCGATTTTGATAATAAACTTATCGATGTTAACAAGACATATTCTTATAATGCAACTTTCGACTTTGCCCCTACAAAAAATAAAAGCTCTATCCGTAAAATCCCGATAGACGATCTCACAGTCCAGTTTTTAAAAACTTATCAAGAAAAATATGCTGTCCCTGACAAACAAGGTAGAATATTTAACGCTGTATCAAATACGGCCGCAAATAAGACGATTAAGAAGATTGTTGGTAGAAATGTCCACGTCCACTCTTTGAGACACACATACGCCTCTTATTTGATCTCTCAGGGAGTTGATTTAATATCAATCTCACAATTACTTGGACATGAGAACCTAAATATCACATTAAAAGTCTATGCGCACCAACTAGACAAACTGAAAGATAAGAACCACAACCTCATCAGAAATATTTTTGAAAAATTTGGGGCGGATTTGGGGCAAACATAACAAAACCCCTTGTAAATCAAGGGTTTTCTCTGTATATTTATGCCGATTGCAGGGCTTGAACCTGTGACCTACGCGTTACGAGTGCGTTGCTCTACCAACTGAGCTAAATCGGCGATTACCCTTTTAGTATAGCACTCTGAGAATAGATGTCAAGAAATTTTTATCTCCATTAGAAAAAGCCTGTCCTGAGACAAGGCTTTTACATATATCTCTTTAAAATCTCGGATTTTCATAGAAATCTAAATACTATATTTATAAATCAATATTTTCACAAAACTATGTCATCACCTCACTATCTAATCTCAGTACATAAACCATTATTTTCTATAACTTTGTCTCAATCTTGATTTTTTTCTTCAATCCAAGAAAAGCTCCTACTATAAACATTATTCCGGCAGCTAATAGCGTCTGGACTCCACTTGCTGTTCCGGTTTTTGGCAACTCATTAGGATTGTTAATAGTTGATTTACTATTGGTGTCTGTATTTTTATTAGTTACGTTCCCTTGTTCATTTAGATAAACGTTCTTGTTAATTTCAAAGTTTTTATCATTTTCATCAGAAACAATACTGTTGACATCATTAGTTGAATCAGATTGTGTTTTTTCTTTCTTTTTCGATAAATCAAAAGTAGGTTTATTTTCCTCCTCCTTTTTCTCCTCTATTTTCTTGAATACAGGTTTTATAAGGGTATCTTTTGATAGATTGATAACATAGCCAGCATCTTTTTTCCCTTCGACACCAGAAATTTCCCAGCCATCAAATTGATATCCTTTTTCTAATTCACCCTTATAGACAGGTAAAATGAAATCTTCTTCCGACACTATCGTTGAACTCATTTCTTTTCCATTTTGAATGGTCACAGTCACCGTATGAGGTTTTAATTCGCTTACCTCTCCCGTATCTTTGTTTAAAATGAATTCTTTTACAGTCGTATTTCTTGCGAAATCTTTTACAACAATCTTAATATTTAGTGTCTTATCCGTTAGTTGTTTAATATCATCCAATGATTTGTATTCTTTTCCATTTACATAAATATGTTGTTCTTGAATCTCACCATCGAATCCATTATTTCTCTTATCATTGATGTTAAAGACTACAGATTTTCCGTTAGCATATTCGATACTAGTATTTCCCTTAGGATCAATGTTTACTTCTGGTTTAACATTATCATATAAAAATTGATAGTGTACACCAACCGCTTTCGCATTCAAATCGCTATATCCAGTTTGAAGATAAACATTTCCATCCATATCTGTTACCTTATCTGGAAATCCGTTTGCTTTATAGTCTTTCATTCCCCAGTCCATGATGTCACCGTCTTTAACATTAAGTTTAATGTTAAAATCTCTAGTGTTATCAATGTGTAAATCTCCGTAGATTAAATAATTATCTACAACCGATTCATTAACTCTCAACTCCCAGTTAAAACCACCCTTATCAGAAATCTTACCTCTTAAATAAAATTCTGGATTTCGTACATAAATTTTATTAGATTTAGATGGATTAAAGTAGTTCTTGTCCATTGAAAGGTTTACTGGTTTTGCATCAATAAATAACATAGAGCCATCTTCTTTTATAGCTTCTACATTGGACTTATCCTCTCCAGTGTACTCTTTACCATCCTTACCAAATAATACAAGTTTAGAAGGATCTGTTACAAGATTTCCATCCTTATCTATTGCTTCCCCTTTATCATTCATTTTAAATGTAAACACTTGATACCTTACAATGTTAAAGCCGTCCAAAGCCGACATTAATACTGATTGAGTACTTCTTCCATCTTCAACATTTCTACTATCAGCATAAATTATTTTTTCTGAAAGGACTCTTATATTAGGATTGGCCTTTTGTATTTTTGCTATATCTTCCTTGCTATAGACCCCATTTCCTTCTAACATATCTGTTTTTCCAGGATTATAGGTAGTCACTTTTAGTGCATAGCCTTTTCTTAGAATGATGTTATCCTTTAACAGATATTGTTGTTTTTCTGAATCAGAGTAGATTTTACCAGATTCCATTTCAGTTAAATTGTTTGGTTTATTTTTTGAAAGATCTCCTTCCCCTAATTCTATGACATTCCCATAACTTGATGCATAGGGATATTCTGTTTTAGTTTCCTTATTTTTTTCAGGCATTCTAATTTTAGTCTCAGCTTTTATCCGATCATCATCTTTAACAAAGAATCTCATATCTCCTGCAAAAGCTAATCCATCCACAATATCATTAATATTAGCGTATAAATCAAATGTCATCGTTTTTGAGTGGGAATCATACTTGGTCGTTTTGATTTCTATCGTTTTATAGTTATTTCCATAGTATACCTTGGCATTTTTAGAAACGTTACTTATCTTTCCAAGAATTTCAAAGTGTCCATCTTTAGACGGGCTTAGTACACCATAAATTTTTGATTTTATTTCGTCAAGTTTTTCAGTTTCATATTGTAAGGCACTACCATCGTCATAAGCAATGATATTTCCCTTATCATCGTATTTATAATCGTATTCCTCTATTCTCTTACCAGTTTCACTTGTAAAGTCATCAACTTCTCTAAATTTCTTTTTAATGAGTTTCTTTAAGTCTTTACTTTCAAAATCTCTAATTGTTGAAATAGCTTTATTGATAGTAAAAGTAGATTTTTCTTCGGTAGCCTCTTCATTTTCATGATGATGATGTTCTACCTCAGTTGTATCTTTGTTTAGGCTATCATCTTTAACATTTTTTAAATTCTTAAATTTAGATTCAGGAATTTCTCCAAGTTTTTGATATTTAGATGAATCTTGATCCGGATCTACTAAATAATAGGAAATCATGCCCTTTTCATCAGCATGATCAGCAAATTTAATTCTATGAATCTTTGTGAAATTGCTAGAGCCATCTAATGCAATTACTTCAATGATTTTTCCTCTTAAATCTCCTGCACCACTAATTTCATAAATGGTATTTCCGTCTTTGTCAAGTTTTCTATTTCTTCCTTGACCCTCACCTGCATAAGTTACTTCAAGATTTTTCTCAACCTCTCCATCTTCATTAACAAGAGCGGCGCCAGCGTACCAAACTTCGTTTGCAATCTCATCAAATTTTTCAGGATGTTCTTTTTGATCTCTAGCAAATAAAGTTTCATTCTTGTATTGCTCTTTTACCTTGTGATAAGTATCCTTTGTAATCAACTTAATTTTTTCAGGATTTGAAAAATCAACCGAAACAATCTTAGGGGCTGTGTTATCAATTTTTACAGGAATATAGGAAACCTGCCATGGGTAATCCTTAGTTAATCTATATTTAAATTTATAGAAATATTGACCTTCTGCAATTGGTTCAAATTGACCTCTTATCCTAGTAGCTGGATCTTGGTTATCGTTACTTTCTGGTGCATTTTCTTCTCTACCTCTAGGGTTATAAATGAGTCCATCCCATTTCAAGTCACCCCAAACTTTTAGCTTAGAAGATTTAATGCCCTTTGCATCATTTCTTTTAGAGTTTAAAATTCCTTTAATAAAGTGTTCTCTCGAGATGACTTTTAAGTCTCTTTGATTTTCTCCCTCTTTATTTGTATTTACTATTGAAATCAATCCTTCTTCTGCACTTCTTAATACAAGTGGTGAAGGTGTTAATCCTCTTTCAAGTTGAGCATCTTGAGGATTTCCATTTGAATCTAAAGGATAAATGTTAGCAATCTTAGAACCACTTGATGATGGTGCGTTGATTCCTTCGTTATTGAAAGCAAATAATTCTGGATTTTGATCTAGGGATGTTCTATTTTTATCTTTTCTATTTTGTATAACTCCTGCTGGATTAAATTTATCTATACCATGTTCTCCACCAATCCCCTTATTTAAGGTACCTGGAATTTTTGGTTTACCATCATCATCATAACCTTCCATTGTTTTTGATTTTGATCCTTCTTCCCAAGCCCATTTATCAAGTATTGGTTCGTGGTTCCAATTCCCAGCAAATCCCATTAGAGGCATCGACAAAGAAGGTTGGAAGTTTATTTTCTTACCGTTGGAGTTTAGAGCTTCCATTTCTTCCACTGACTCAAAATGAATAAATGATTCTACAAATTTATTTTTGTTTTTAGCCTCCCCAACATTTATAACCGCATTTAAATCAAAGCTAGAATTTGGTCCTATAGTGAAAGTATCATGCTCAAATGTGATATTTGCACCTTTGACTTTTTCTGGGTGAATTTCTGGAACAATTTGCTTCCCTTCTGGAGATTTTTCGTCTTTGTATGTTTCATCCAGTTTTAGTCTGTCAGTTAGAGCATCTGTAGTTACCGCTGATGCTGAAACTTTAAAGGTCAAAGGTCTGTTGGATGTATTGTGAAGCTTAATTGTAAAGTATTTTTTATCTCCTTTTATTTCTTTAAGAGAAATAGAACCATAAGAGTTTACCAAACCTTTAGAATCCGTGTTTTTGAAAGTCGCGACGACTTCATTTCTCAAAGCATTGGCAACATTAATTAGCCCTGCTCCCTGTTGTCTAGGTGATGCAAAGTATTGACTTTTTTCTTTCCAAGAAGTCGCATCCATCATAGGGCGTGCAGTATTTTGTAGAGCTATTTTGGTAAGACTTGTAAGGTCTATCTTGTCATCTCCCTTAAGATTTTTCAATACAGGTCTTTCAATCATTTCCTTTAACTTCGGTCTAATCAAAACAGTAGAAGCTGCTACGATTGGAGTCGCCATACTAGTTCCTGACATATAGCCATAAGTTGATTTACCATTAATGACATTGAGAGTAGATTTAAT
This sequence comes from Streptococcus sp. Marseille-P7376, assembly GCF_902460385.1. Lineage (NCBI taxonomy): Bacteria > Bacillati > Bacillota > Bacilli > Lactobacillales > Streptococcaceae > Streptococcus > Streptococcus sp. Marseille-P7376. The sequence continues at coordinate 92,363 of NZ_CABPTS010000003.1, read as the reverse complement.
ATTTTTACCGGGTGCTGAAACATCAGGTTTTAAAAGTAAATCTGTTCTCGGTCCCCAAGATGTAGACCCTGCTGGAACGATGATATCTTCTTTATACAGTTCTTTGTCTGTGTCAGATGCAAATTTAAAGTCAATCTCTTTTTCGTCACCTACATTCGGTTTATTAGAATTATAGCTTGCCATATCAATTGGATAGTATTGCTCCAATTTATCTTTAAAATCTTCTTTATTATTCCTTTTGACTTCAGTTTTTTTATCAGGATTAATCATATTCCATAGCTTTACACCATCATCTCCTGAAATTGAAAATACTTGACTTTTAGTCCCTTCATCCGCTTCATATCCCATTGCTGGAAGCTCTGTCCAATTATCTCTATTGTAGTAATTTACAGTATTTACAACCATAATGGCACGTGCGCCTTTATCCGTAGCTCTTTTAAAAGCATCTTTTAAATCCTTGGTATAAATTCGATCCATTACTGCAATTTTGCCCTTAAGATCCAATCCTATCAAATCTTTGTCTTGACCTTTGCCTATATATACAAATTTTAATTTATTTGGAGCTTTTGACCCATCCTCATTTGTCAGGATTTTATTTTTATCAAAAAAAGCCCCTATATTTCTGTATTTAAAACTTTGTCCTCCAATGTTAACCTTATCAAACTCAACGGTTTGATTTTTAGCAGAAGCAACTGCTATCGCATCTTCATGTGCTGCAGTTCGTGTTACATTTCCAGTATCTGTCATTTTCAGATTATTATTGGCTACTAAATCCCAAGAAGAACTTGAAGCAGAAGTCGCATAGTTACCCGTAGCTACAACCATTGGAATGCCTGCTTTTCTTAATGCTCTAATGGCTTGCCAATATTTCTCACCTACAAGACCGGTTCCTGTAAAGCCAGATGATACCGAAACAACATCGACATTGTGTTTGATTGAATCTTCAATAGCATGAAACATTGTTTCATCCCCTGCGAAGCCAGATCCTGCGTCAGAGTACATTTTATAAGAGAAAATTTGTGCATTAGGCGCAATTCCATCTATTCCATTAAAGTTCTTGATGTCTTTTTCAGTATCATTTCCCGCTAGAATCCCTGCAATATGCATCCCATGTGGATCAAAATAATCGGCACCATCATCAGTTTTTTCTACTGTAATTTTCCCACCATTATAATAATTAAACGCATGAGGGATTTTGTCACTCAACCAATAATTTTTATCAGTACCTTTTAAGTCTTCTTTTTTAAATCTCATTGAGTCTTTGGCATCATCATCGATTCTCATAGCCTTATGCCTATAATCTGTCCCGGTATCGATATTTGAAATGACCATACCTCTACCATCAAAATTTTTACCAAATGGAGCATTAATAGACTTTAGGTAATCGATAGCCTCTTCAACTCCAATTTCCTTTCTGGCATGATTCATCATTGGTTGGACCTTTTGTGATCGTTCAATTGATGAAATACCTTCTATTTGTTTAATTTTGTCCAAGTTATCTGGAGTTGTTTCAATAGCACTACCGTCAAAAATTCTATCATAAGTATATAAAACTTTTGTATTCTTAAGATTTGATAGTTCCTTGATCGCTTTTTCTCTAGATTCTTTATCTTTAAATTCAGCAATATAGACAATTTTATCTTCTTTTTTCGGATTCTCTGTGTCTTTATTTACAAATGAATCTGCACGTTCTCTTTTGGTTTGATCGAAATCTTCTTCTTTGATTTTGGCTTCTTCATTACTAGTTTTATTATCTATCTCAAGATTTTTACTAACAACTTCCTTTTCCTCAATAACTGTTGTTTTTTTCTCTTCAGTATCCTTTGAAGTTTCTATAGCATTATGAATATCTTCATGTTTCTCTTTATTATCTATCTCAAGATTTTTACTAACAACTTCCTTTTCCTCAATAACTGTTGTTTTTTTCTCTTCAGTATCCTTTGAAGTTTCTATAGCATTATGAATATCTTCATGTTTCTCTTTATTTTCTGTTTCCTTATCTACTACTACTTTTTCTTTATCAGAGATATTTAAAGCATCTTCAGAGCTAGATGTGTCTGCTAACACTACCTCATTGGGGACATATGCTGCTAAAATAACTGCAGCTGCAGTTAATGACAATACCGTACTTTTTTTCATTTTAATTCCTTACATATTTATTTAACTTCCAATAGATAGAAAACTTTAACTTTGCTAGCCTTTGTTATAAAAAGTTTTATGAAGTATTATCTAGTGGGATAGAGTAGTACATTTATATATAATTGATAGCTCTCTGAAAAATAGTATATCATTTAAAAAATTTAAGTCAAGAAAAATTAATACTGCTTAATTTTTTTTTTAATCCGTGTTAACAAAAAATCTAGTCAATAAATTTTGTAGTTAACTGGGTACAGTATAAACTCATTCGTACCATCAAAAATATTATCAATCGACTTGAATAACTACCGAAATCTCAAAAGTGGGGGAACTGATACAATTTATGCCTCAATAAACATGCAAAAACAACCGCAATAATTTTCAACGGTTGTTTTTTAACATATTTAATTTTTAACTCTCATCCTATTTAACTCTTACGATCCAGCACTTTCATAGGCGTCCAAACCCCTGTCCCATAGTTTCAAAGAAATGATAAAGAAGACAAGGGAAATCAGAATCAAACCACCAATGTTAAAGAGCCCGTCTTTGTCCTGCAAGAAATAGCTGGCAGGATAGTAGGCGGTAAAAGCAAAAGGAACGATAAAGCTAATCAACCAGCGAAGAAGCGAATTGTAAATGGAAATCGGATACTTTGCAAAGTCATTAAACATATAAAAAATGTAAATCATGGCTCCTGATTGCTTGGTCCAAAAAGCGATACTGGCAGTCGCGATTTTCAAGGAAGTATAAATCAAGGTCGCAAAAGGAATACAGACTAGGAAAAGCAAAAATTTGGGAAGTGTCCAAGCAATACTAGTGACTGTTGTTCCCAGTAGGATGCCACCGACCAAGAGTTCGCCCAAGGCATCAATCTGAAAGGTCTCAACTAGGATATGAAAGAGAGGATTGATGGGACGAGTCAGATATTTGTCAAACTCACCTTTTCGCACCAAGCGCTGACCTAGAGCCCAAAGATTGTCAAAAAAGAGATGATCCAATCCCTTGGGAATCAAGGAAAAACCATAGATAAATGCAATCTCCTGAAAGGTCCAGCCTTCTAGCGATGGAATGTGTTGAAAGAGCACGTTGAGAAACAAGAGGTTCAAGCCTTGGGTCAGGAAAACACCTAACACACCAACCACAAAATCGACCTTGTATTCCATGATTTGCTTGATGTATTGTCTGATAAAAATCAGATGCATACGCTGATATTTTTTCATACTAACCTCCTTGAATGGTGATAAATGACTGGACTCGTTTCCAAATCAACTGAGACAAGCCAAGCATCACTAAGAGCCAGAAGAACTGTAGCAAAAGCGCTTGAAGAATCTGACTGGCATCGTATTTCCCAACAATGATCATGACTGGAGTATAAATCAAGGACGAAAAAGGCAAGAAGGAGAGAATGTCTGAAACGATTTTAGGAAAGAAAGCCAGTGGAATCAAACTTCCAGACATAAAGGCAACTATGGAAGTCTTGAGTAGATTGGAACCCCATAGATTTTTAAACACAAAGGCTGAAAATCCAAAACAGATATTAAAGAAAAAGTTAATCAGGTAGGCTAGCGTTAAGCTAAAGAAATATAGGACGGTTAATCCCAGAACTTCTAAAATGCCTTGCCCAGAGAGGATTTTCATCAAAACAATCACACTTAAGAAAGGAAGTCCAACGCTGACAAAAATCAACCACTTGGAACCAAGCTCGGTGAAGAGATAAGAGGCCGCAAAATGAACTGGTCTCAGCAAGCGCATGATAATGGAGCCATCCTTGACCTCCTCTCCAATCATAAAAGAACTATCAGACCTAGTCAAAAGATTAGTCACAAAACTCATGATGATATAGAGGGTGATATCCGCCATACTGAAGCCCTGAATCAAAGACTCTTGCGACGAATCAAAGACTGCCTTCCAAAGATAAAAAGCAACAAAGGCCCCCATGACATCGCCAATCCGATAGAGAATAAAGTTGACTCGATAGGTAATCAACTCCTGAATCCCTGCATTGATAAAGGGTTTATAACGTCTCCACAATTTGACCATCTTAGAGCTCCTTTCGGTAGAAGCGACGGATAATATCCTCAATATCCGTATCCACTATCTTCAAATCGCGAATCTCAAAATCAGACAAGGTTTGCTTGATAATATCAGCCGACTGGTAGTGGGAACTATCGAATTCAATATTAAGGCTGTTTCCTTGTCTATCAATGGTCATATCCGAAAAGCTTTCATAGTGAGAAACTAGATAACTTTGACCTGGTACCAGTTCAAAGGAAAGAGTCTTCATCTTGCCAAAGGTCTCCTTGAGCTGGCTCACCGTTCCATCAAAAATCTCCTGCCCCTTGTCAATCATAAAAATCCGATCACAAAGTTGCTCAATATCACTCAAGTCATGAGTGGTCAAGAGAATGGTTGTTGCTTCCTCTTGATTGATCTGAGTAATGGCCCGACGAATGTTATCCTTGACCGACACATCCAAACCAATGGTCGGCTCATCTAAAAAGAGAACTTTAGGATTGTGGAGCAAGGAAGCCGCAATGTCCGCACGCATCCGTTGCCCAAGTGAAAGAGTTCGCACGGGGTCCTTGATAAATTCCTTCAAATCCAAGACCTCATTCAAAAAGTCCATGCGCTTATGAAAGAGCGAGTCTGGCACATCGTAAATCTCTTTCAAGACCGTGTAGGTCTCTTGTAGAGCCAAATCCCACCATAACTGGGTGCGTTGTCCGAAGACCACTCCAATATCCTTGACATAATCTTGGCGATTATCCTGAGGAATCTTGCCATTGATCCGACAATAGCCCGATGTCGGCTTTAAAATTCCTGTCAACATTTTGATGGTTGTCGACTTCCCAGCACCATTTGCCCCGATAAATCCTAAAATCTGCCCTTTTGGAACTGCAAAAGTCAAATCCTTGACCGCTTCAAAGGTCTGCTTTTCAGGATGAATAAAGGAGCGCAAAGCTCCCTTCAAACCCGGTTCCTTAACAGTCTTTACAAAATTTTTCTGAAGATGTTCCACTTCTATCATTGCCATATCTATCTCCCTATCGCAAGGAATAGCAACATTGTATTTTTAACTACAAATATTCTAAATCCTTACTTTCTACACCTTCTACATTTTATTCTTACAGAAGGCTTTATACCAACCTATTATAGTCCAATAAAAAATTGAATGCAAGCGTTTGCCTATAGATTATGAAATTAGAGATTTCTCTCCTAAAATAATACTTTTAATCAAAAATTCTGGTTTAATAGTTTTCTTAAAACACCAAAAAACCCACCCTTACGGGCAGGTTTCTGTTTTGTATATAGCCTGATTAAGCTTTACCTTCTGAACCAAATACGTCAATACGTTCTTCAACAGCTGCTGTAATAGCTTCGAAACCTGGTTTCAAGAATTTACGTGGGTCGAAGAGTTTCTTCTTGTCGTATTCTGCTTCGTTTGCATCGTATTCACGTACAAATTGACGAGTTGCGTTTGCAAATGCGATTTGGCATTCAGTGTTTACGTTGACTTTCGCAACACCAAGTTTGATCGCTGCTTGGATTTGGTCATCAGGAATACCTGAACCACCGTGCAATACAATTGGGAAGCCAGGAAGAGCTTCTGTCAATTTCTTCAAGTGGTCAAGGTCAAGACCTTCCCAGTTTGCTGGGTAAGGGCCGTGGATGTTACCGATACCTGCTGCCAAGAAGTCAATTCCAGTTTCAACCATTGCTTTAGCATCTTCGATTGGAGCCAATTCACCTCTACCGATGATACCGTCTTCTTCACCACCGATAGTACCAACTTCAGCTTCCACTGAGATACCTTTAGCGTGTGCTTTTTCAACAACTTCCTTAGCCAACTTAAGGTTTTCTTCTACTGGAAGGTGTGAACCGTCAAACATGATAGAAGTATAGCCAACTTCAATACATTCAAGCGCATCTTCGTAGTGACCGTGGTCCAAGTGAATTGCAACTGGTACAGTAATACCCATTGATTCTACAAGGTTTTCAATGAGAGATTTACATACCTTGTATCCACCCATGTACTTAGCAGCACCCATAGAAGTTTGGATCAAAACTGGAGCTTTTTTAGCTTCTGCCGCGCGCAGGATAGCTTGAGTCCACTCAAGGTTGTTTGTGTTGAATCCACCAACTGCGTAACCATTGTCACGAGCTGCTTGGACAAATTTTTCTGCTGAAACGATTGCCATTGTTATCAGGCCTCCTCTTATTTTTTGTGGATTAAACCACTTACATTGTTTATTTTATCACTTTTTCAAGGAAAATGCTAGTTTTTCCTGAAATTTTAAGTAAATATAAAAGAGACGCCATTTCATATAAACATTTTATCAATCAACCTGTATTGGAATTCGCCCAAAATTCTGTTCCATAAATGCCGGATTGCCCAGCTGATAAACCTTGTCAGCTTGCTGGGTCACACTGTCCCATGGCTCTTTTCCAATTCGACTGACGAGTTCAACATTTCCCTTAAGCTTGGACAAATGCTGGCGCCCCTGCTCGGAAAATCCTAAAATATGGATTCCTGATGGAAGGTCTTCTTGTCTAGCTCCGACCAGGATATAGGTCAACAGACGCCGAACCCGAGCCTTGGTATAGCGCTTGGTCGCCACCTGCTCAACTAGCTCCTCTATGGTCTCACTGCTTTTCAGGGCCTCTTTAATCCGAACAGCCAACTCCTGATTGACCTGATAAAAGTCCGTCAAGTCCGGACAAGTCGTGATTTGGTAACGAAGATAAGGAAAGAGGTCCGACCAAGTCACCTTGGGTGCCGTCTCAAGCAGCTTATAACTTGGAGTGAATTTTTTCAAAAAGTCTGGCTGATCCAGATTCTGACGAAGGGCAGTTGCGGAAGCAAATTCCTGATTAGCTGATAAGGAATGATAGCCAGCTCCCTGACGTTGAATCGGGCACAGTTTTATAGCCTTTCCCGCCACAGCCTTGGCATAGGCCAAGCCCAAGATATGGTTAGGCGTAGAGCCTGAGAAATTGAGCCCTGCAAACTCCTGCCACATGGCCTGAGTCTTCTGGGGATAGGATAGGGAATCAGGCAGACCAGCCAGATAAGCCTCCATCTGCTCTGCCTTCTCGCCATAGATCCTCGAAATACTCTCATAGTCCAGCACTTCCTCGGTTCCAAAAGTCAGCTGATCAATACCTAACTTCTCTAAGATGTCCACTGCCCCCTTAGCGAAAAAATCTGCCGCCTGAACACTGACCAAGAAAGGCAGCTCAAGGACCAAATCCGCTCCAGCTTCTAAAGCCATCTGAGCTCGAGTCCACTTGTCCACGATAGCCGGCTCCCCCCGCTGAACAAAGTTGCCACTCATAGCGATAATTTTCAGGCCAGAAGATTGATCCAGCAGGTATTTGTGGCCATTATGAAAAGGATTAAACTCTGCGATAATACCTGTGATGGTCATGATGTTCTCCTACTTCTTTAATATCAAATTGAATCAATTATATTCTGTAGACTCCGTTTTTTAGTGGTTGTTTCCTCAATGAATTTAATTGACCATTCTTTTAAGTAATTGTGTCTACGAAAATACCAGCCATTTACCCACTTATTAATTAAATTTTTTTCGACCTCAGTCAATCGATTATAATATTTTCTTTTATCTATCTCCCAATTCGATACTATACTTGCCTCTAATTTTTCAATGCTTTCGTAATCGCTTATTGACAAAATATCAACCCCTATGTTATCAAATATTAAAAATTGCAAACTAAAGTAAAAGTGAACTTCCTTTGTTAGTAAAAAGTGCAGTTCTAATTTGTTTTCTCTACTATCTTTTCTACAGATAAAGTAATTGAAACACGTAACAATTTTCTCTGTGATATCCCCCATTCTTCTATACTTTTCATCCATACTTTCTATGATTGGAATACATAAATTTTTGAAAGTTCTTTCTTTCTGTATTGTGAAAAGTGCATTCATAAAAGTTCTATGAGCTGTAATATTATTTCTATCTGCTTCAGACCACTTAATTAGTATCTGTTTTTGGAGTTTATCATCTAGCTGATTGACACCTACTGCAGCAAAGTATTCTTGGAACGAACGATGAGAGAACTTTAAACTAATCCCTTCTTGGAGCATCATGCAAGCACTATGAGTCGCATCATAAACTATATCATTCGTCTTTAATTCAAGGTTATTTTTTAAACAATATTTAGTAATTATTTCATCAAGTGTAGTTCTATCGAAATCTACTTTCCCTTCAAAGAATGTTTTTAAACCAATGTAGGCTAATATATTTCGAAATTCCTCAGGGGTTAATTTTGCTTTTAGTTCTCTTTTGTATCCTGATTTAGAAGCATCATGTCTTTGGTACAATGTATAAAAGGCCTGATTATAAAAATCAGTTAAATTATTTGGAATAGAAGCACCAGCTTCGTAAGTCATTAACATAATCGTTAATAGGAGTGGGATAGAAGCAAAAGATTCATGAGTATCATATAAATGAACCTTTAATTCTCTGTAAAAACGCTTTTTTACTTTCTCATCATAATTCAGCTTATTGATTAAAGCTAGTGCCTGCACCTTATCCATTTTACTAATTTCATACTCAATAAATTGATTCCATCCGATAAATTCCTCAGACGGTCTTGAAGATAAAACATACCGATTTTCATTGTATAAAGTTACAAACTCTTTAATCTCTCTATCTAACCACGAACGTTTTGACGGATTTACTTCATCCAATCCGTCGAAAATTATTGTATACCTTCCAGCATTTAAAGTCACCTCAAAATATTGCTTTTCTAAATCTAAATGATGGTTTCGAATCTCCTGATAAATAAAATCAATTAACCTGTTGTCCAAAAACTCAAAATCATTAAGAGATTTTAACTCAATAAATATTGGAATTGATGTAGCTTGTTGTATTTGGTTGATAAAAATATGTTTTACAAGCATTGATTTACCAATCCCACCAGTTCCTGTCAAAATAATATTAGACGACTTATTAAAAATCTGCTCAGTATTATCAGTTTCTAGCTTTTCTAAACCAGCGCTACTCAAATAAACATGTTCATAAAAATCATATATAAACTTACCTTCGTTTTTATAAAGCAATGTTTTAACTTTAGAATATTTATCATAAGTAAATTTTAAATAGTTCTGATAAACAACACCTAACTCTTCTTCTGTTTTAAACTGTAAGTCCTTATAAATTTGCTTTAACTTTTGATAAATTTTGGGTATATTGGTAATTACTTCTTTTTCAATAATATCACTAAATGGTACTGGTATACTCATTTTTCCTTACCTCCTAAGCATAAGATTAACAATATTTGATTTACTTCTCACACACAAAAAACCAACGTTTGCTTTCCTTTTTCGGTGCTTGGTCTTCAAAGTCCGCGTAAACCTTGACATTCTTAAAGCCAGCCTGCTCCAGCAAGATATCATAGGTCAGAATCTCATAGGTCCGCTCCTCATGCACCTCATCATGGCGCGTGAAGCGACCATCCTCATCTTGGACAAAGAAGGTCAGCTCATGCACGATAGAATGAGGCGGTTCGTCCGCATAAGAATCCCAGACCATGGCAAAGGTTTCAGCATTTTCATGATAAGAATAGCCTGGAAAGACCTCGTCAATCTGGTAAATCGAGTGCACGTCAAAGATAAAGCGACCGCCCTCATTTAGATGCTGGTAAACCTCAGTAAACACCTGACCGACATCGACTTCGTCCTCCATATAGCAAATCGAGTCCGAATAACAAGTCACCAAATCAAACTGACCGACGCCACTCAAATCCAGCATATTGCCCTGGATAAAGGGAATGTCCAAACCGGCCTCTCTGCTGCGCTTCTCTGCCAAATCCAGCATTTCCTGACTCAGATCCAGCCCTGTCACCTCGAAACCCGCCTGCTTAAAATAAATAGACTGAATGCCCGTACCACAGGCCAACTCCAGCAGCTTTTTCTTATCCTTGGGAAAATGACGTAAGCTGAAATCCGTCCACTTCTCATACAAAGAATCATCCATAATCGCATCGTAAACCGATGCGAAGGTTTCATAAGTTGCCATACTTTTCCTTTCAAAAATAGCCCAGCCAGCAGGCTGACTGAGCCGAATTCTGCTTTCTTGCCTAAGGGCAAAAAATCACTTGTTTTTTTCTTCCAATAAGGCCGCAACATCCACGCCTGTCGCTTCGTGCCAGAGTTTTTCCAGATTGTAATGCGCTCGCATTTCCTCAGAAAAAACATGGACAACGATGCCGCCCAAGTCTAAGAGCACCCAGCCACCTGCTGCGTCGCCCTCAACATGACCAGCAGAAACTCCAGCCGCTGCAGCTTTCTCACGGATATTTCCAGCCACCGCATCCAGCTGACGGCTGTTCATAGAGCTAACGATAACAAAGTAGTCTGTTACCGTAGTCAGTCCTTGCAAATCCAAGGCCACAATATCTTCTGCACGTTTTTCATCGGCCGCCTTCACGACCAGTTCCAATAATTCTTGTTCTTTCATAGTTCCTCTTTAATTTTCTTTTATTTCCTTCAAATATCCTACAAAGGCATTGTAGGTCTCCAAGGTCTGGGGATAGATAGACATCCCCTTATGGGCTAGATGCTCCACCGTCCTTGCTGTTTCATAGGCCACAGCTAGATTTAGCGACTGCTGAGCCAGCTCTCTAGCCTTGTCCACTCCCGGAAAGTCCCGGTTGTGCTCAATGTAGTCAGCGACATAGACCACCTTGTCCAGCTCAGACATGGTGCTACTGCCCACTGTATGAATCTCAATGGCTCGCAGGATCTCTGCATCTTCGATGCCTAGGTCTTCCTGAATCTTGTAAATGCCCACCATACCATGCCAGACATTATTGCCCCAGTTTTTCAGCTCAGGATCCAGCTGGTATTTGTCAATCAAGGCCAGAAATTCCTCATCCGAGACCTTTTTAGCATAGTCATGTAGAAGCCCTGCCAGACCTGCTTTTTCGACATCAAGACCGAAGCGCTCCGCTAATTCACGCGCCGCTTTTTCCACACCTAGACAATGCCGCAGGCGTTTCTCGGGCATGACTGTTTCCATCTTAGCCAGCAAGGTCTCACGGCCCATACTGATATAGCTTTCATAGGTCATAGGTAAAGCCCTTCTTTCTCGATATAGTCTAAGACTGGCTGAGGCAGCAGGAAATTAGGAGTCCGGCCCTGAGCCAGAAAATCCCGTACCATACTGGAGGAAATATCCATAAGCGGCACATCCACCCAGATGACAGGGTAAGAAGTCCCCGCCTTGTAGCGCGGCCGCTGAACACCGACAAACTGAACCAGCTCAACCAACTCATCAATCCGGTACCACTTAGGCAGATAATCCACCATATCCGCACCGATGATAAAGTAATAATCTGTATCTGGATGCTGCTCCGTCAGCAGCTTCATGGTGTCGTAGCTGTAACTGATTCCCTTGCGCTCCAGTTCAATGGTTTCAATCCCTAAACCTTCAATACCCTCGATAGCCAGCTCCAGCATCTTTAGCCGATGCTTTTCATCGATGGTTTCTTTCTTATCCATATGAGGTGGCTCGTACTCTGGCATGAGTAGAACCTGATCCAAGCCCAACTGTTGGCGGACTTGATCCGCCACGACCAAATGAGCATGGTGGACAGGGTTGAAATTCCCGCCTAAAATGCCAATCTGCTTGCGTTTCTTATCTTTAACTTCTGGTTCTAAATCCACCTTAGTAAAGGGGGTCAGTAATTCAATAGCCATAGGCTGACATCTCCACAGAAATTTTTCCTTAAATTTGCTTGACTTTAACAGAGAGTTTGCGATTTTCTTTCTTGCTGGACTGCTTGTAGAGAATCAAGATCCGGCCGATTTTCTGTACCGTATCCACTCCGATTTCTTCTTCCAGAATCTCAGCGACCTCGTGAATATTTTCATCCGTATTCTGCAAGAGCGTGACCTTAATCAGTTCTCGCGCATCCAGTGCCTGACGGACGCTGGTTTTGATTTGGTCATTGAGTCCATTTTTCCCTATCTGAATGATAGGTTTGAGACTATGTGCCTGACTGTTGAGAAAGGCGCGTTGTTTTGATGTTAGTGTCATGTTCTTCTATAAGGCTTGAGACAGTTGGGACCTACTTTTTCCCCACTGTTCATGGCCTTTTCCTTCCTTATTTTAAGGGGATTTGTTCCCCTTTGTTTCTTGAGTATTATATAATAGCTTTCCGAGTGACAACCGCCACACCCTCTGGCGCCCAGCCGACTACGCGGGCAGGACCACTGACACGAATCCAGCCCAGACCAGAGAAGACGATATCTGTCTTGTCCTTGATGGTAAATTCATGTTTGACCAAGGCTGGAAATTCTTCTTTTTCCTTGCCAACTGGCGGCACCAAGAGACTGCCGACATGCTTGTCATAAAAGTCGCTGGCACCTTCCAACTTAGTCCGGTGGAGCTTGAGCTCATTGTCAAAATAAGCTGTGAATCCCTGCTTGTCGCCTGCCACAAAGTCGAAACGACCTAAACCACCCAAAAAGAGAGTTTGCTCTGGATTGAGCTGGTAGGTTTTGGGCTTAATTTCCTTTTTGGGGCTGACATATTTGAGATTCTTAGCAGAAAGATAGTGAGCCATTTGATGACGATGGATGATGCCCGGTGTATCATAGATATGACTGCCATCCGCCAAAGGAATCTCGATTTTATCCAGAGTCGTGCCTGGAAAGCGCGAAGTCGTAATGACATCCTTATCACCCGTGATTTCCTGAATGATGGCGTTAATCAAAGTGGACTTGCCCACATTGGTCACGCCGACCACATACACATCACGTCCCTTGCGGCAATGCTCGATTTTGTCAATCAAAACCTTGATTGCCTGCTTGTTTTGAGCAGAGGTCAGAATGACATCAACTGGACGCAGGCCTTCTTCGTGAGCTCGCTCCGTCAGCCATTGGGTCACCTTGCTATCCTTGACCGACTTAGGCAGAATATCCTTTTTGTTCCCGACTAAGAGAACGTCATTTCCTGCGACAAATCGAGGCAGGCCAGGAATGACCGACCCATTAAAATCAAAAATATCGACAACATTGACGACCAAAGCATCGCTATCTCCAACCTCATGCAGAAGTCGCAGAAAGTCATCATCCGTCAGCTGGACATCGCTGATTTCATTATAATGGCGCAGGCGGAAACAGCGCTGGCAATAGAGTTCGCCTGTCTCCAAGCCTTTTTCTAGAGCTGACTGGGGCGTGTAGCCTAGCTGGCTCTTGTCTTCTGTCTGAATAGTGGCTCCGCAGCCGATACAGAGAAGTTCTTCCATTCTTTCTTAAATTCCTTTTTTGTATTGAATTGGGCCGTATTTTTCAGTGATTTTCTTGAGCACACGGCGTTCACGCGCCCGATTGATCTGGGTCTTGATAGAGTCATGCTCGACCAGCGGTTTGACCAAAATCGAACGAATCCCGGCCCGATGAGCAGCCCGAATATCCGTCATGAGCTGGTCCCCCACCATGACCACTTCATTTTTTTCAAAATGAAAAAGCTTGAGCGCCCGGTCAATGCCCCAAGTGAAGGGTTTCATGGCCCAGTAGATATAGTCAATTTCAAACTTTTCAACAGCCCGCTTGACCCGTTTTTGGTTATTATTGGACACCACGATAATCCGAATGCCAGCATCCCGCAAATCATGGAGCCACTTCTTCATCTCTGGGGTTCCATCAGGATTATTCCAAGCAATCAGGGTGTTATCCAAATCCACCAAAACCGCTTTGATACCCTGTCTTTTCAAACTCTCTACTGTCAAATCGTAAACTGCCTCGACCGCAAAGTCTGGCATATAATCTTCAATCGCCACATCTCTCTCCAAACATTCGTATTCTCATTATTATAGCAAAAATAACTGTTTTTTGCACCACTGAGTTTATCCATTTATGAAAAATCAGCATTTGCCTTACCTTACTCTACCAATCCAAAAAAACAGCCACTTTCCAGTAGCTGTTTTAGCGTGTTTTAATAAACTGTCTTCTCTGTTTCGAAATCGAAGAAATGCGCCTTGTTCAGGTCAAAGCCAAGGTCAATACCCGCACCTGTCTGCAGGTAATCACGAGCATCTACACGCGCGATAAACTCGCTGTCGCCAACTTGGCAGTAAAGGTGAGACTCAGAACCTAAGAGCTCAGAAACAGAAATTGTCGCATGTACGACAGAGTCTGGGAAAGTCTCTAAGAAGGCAGGTTCGGTATTGATGTCTTCTGGACGAATACCGAAGATCAATTTCTTGCCGTCGTAGCCCTTCTCACGCAGAACTTTCAGAGTTCCTTCTGGCACTTTCAAGCACAAACCATCGGCAGTAATTTCATCGCCATTGAGTGTAACCGTGATGAAGTTCATAGCTGGGCTACCGATGAAACCGGCCACAAACTTGTTGACTGGATTGTTGTAAACTTCCTGTGGGCTACCGATTTGCTCCACTCGACCAATCGTTCCAGTTCCCGCAGGGTTCTTGGTTGCAGACATGATAACAATGCGATCCGCAAGCGTCATAGCTTCTGTTTGGTCGTGGGTAACGTAGATGGTGGTTGCTCCGATACGGCGGTGAATCTTGGCAATCTCAGCTCGCATAGATACCCGCAATTTAGCATCCAAGTTTGACAAAGGCTCGTCCATTAGGAAAACCTTTGCATCACGCACGATGGCACGACCCATGGCAACACGCTGACGTTGACCACCAGAAAGGTCTGCTGGTTTACGCTCCAAGAATTCCTTCAAACCAAGGATTTCAGCCGCTTCTTGCACACGTCTATCAATATCTTCTTTGCTGTACTTGCGCAGTTTCAGTCCGAAAGCCATATTGTCATACACCGTCATGTGCGGATAGAGGGCGTAGTTCTGGAAGACCATGGCAATATCGCGGTCTTTCGGTGCGACATCGTTGACAACCTTGCCATCAATCGAAGCTGTTCCTTCTGTGATGTCCTCAAGACCTGCAATCATGCGCAACGTTGTGGATTTCCCGCATCCTGACGGACCGACAAAGACGATAAATTCCTTGTCCTTGATGTCCAAATTAAAGTCTTCAACAGAATAGTGCTCACTGTTTGGATACTTCTTATAAATGTTTTTCAGATTTAACTCAACCATAAGTTCCCCTTTATTTTATATAAAAATAATTGCCTCTGAAACATCCAAGCGTTTCAAAGCGCTTTCATAATGACATTATATCCTTTTTTAAAGATTATTTCAAGTATTTATTCAAACGTTTGCACAATTTTTTAAAATAATTTTTAAAGCCAGCTTAAAGGAAGAAAAAAATGCCTGTCTACTACTCATTCAACCCACTTTCGACATGAAAATATATGCCCCTTCGGCTAACAAAGCGAAAATAACTTTGTAGCTTTTAAATCTAGTTTAAAAAAGTATCTTTACAACTCTTTTTAAAAATTTCTGAAATTTACATTCTTTTAAAATATGATAAAATATGATTAGAAAGTAAATTATATTTATTTCATGATAAATACTGGATAACCCACCTTAAAAACAGTGCCGGAGGAATTTATGTCAGGGAAAAACAAAAGGATGACGACGGTCTCTCCTTGTTTGCAAAAAATCATCAACTGGTCGTCTATTATTGGTGCTGTTGGTACCCTTGTTTTCTGCATTTGGGCATATTTTGCTGGTATTCTGAAATCCAAAGAAACCCTGTCTGCCTTTATCCAGCAGGCTGGAGTCTGGGGGCCGCCCCTCTTTATTTTCTTGCAGATTCTGCAGACAGTTGTGCCCGTTATTCCCGGAGCGCTGACCTCAGTTGCCGGTGTCTTTATCTACGGTCATATCGTAGGAACCATTTATAATTATGTCGGCATTGTCATCGGCTGCGCGATTATCTTTTACCTAGCCCGCACCTATGGTCCCGCCTTTGTCCAATCTGTCGTCAGCAAGCGCACCTACGACAAATACATTGGCTGGCTAGATAAGGGCAATCGCTTTGACCGCTTCTTTATTTTCATGATGATTTGGCCCATCAGTCCCGCAGATTTTCTCTGTATGCTGGCGGCTCTGACCAAGATGAGTTTTAAGCGCTATATGACTATTATTCTCATCTGCAAGCCCTTCACCCTTGTCATTTATACCTACGGACTGACCTATATCATTGACTTTTTTTGGCAGTTGCTATCAAAATAAACCCAGCCAAAGAATTTCTAGAATAATTTAGTAAACCTTAAAGAGTACAAAAAAACAACGAGCAAATTCTGTTTGGGGATGAAAAACCATTCGAATTTGTTCGTTATTTGCTTTATAAGAGACCTTTTTTCTTTTCTAAAACCAGATCTTTAAGAGAAATCAATAGAACAGCAATTAATATCATGGCCATGCCTGCAAAATCAATCAGATAAAAACGCTCATGCATAATCGCAAAAGCAAAAAAAACTGCTGATATCGGCTCAACAGCTGCCAGCAGACTGGATTTTACCGGACCAACCAAACTAGCCCCTTTAAGAAATAAAGTATAAGCAAGAATCGTACCAATCAAGATAATGCCCGCTAAGGACAAATAGACTTCCATTGATAATTTCCAGTGAAAATGCAGTAAACCACTAAAAGGTGTCAGCGCACTTCCTGCCATCATCATCCCAATTCCGATGACCGGAATACTGCCCCAAGTCTTAATCAGCTGAATCGGAATTAGAATATATAAAGCATAGGTAAAAGCTGCAAAAAGCCCCCAGAAAAGGCCTGCCGGCGTAACTGTCAGCTGATTTAACTGGCCATGTGTCGCTATCAAGAATGTTCCGCCGATTGCTAAAATGATGGATAAAAGTTCTGTCAGAGTTGGAGCCACTCGGTCTTTGATACAAGTATAAGCCAAAATCCCAACTGGACAGACATACTGCAAAACTGTAGCTGTTCCAGCATTGCTTTCGGAAATAGACTTTAAATAAGAAAACTGATTCAGCAGAAGACCGAACAAAGCAAAAAGCAAAATGGACCCCAGCGTCTGTTTGTCCCTCAGCATGCCCTTTAGCTTCTCCCTGTCTGTCACAAACAAATACCCCAATAAGAGCCCACCAGCCAGCAAGAGCCGAATATTAGTCAGGACTAAGACTGGAAAACCCTGTTCCATCAAATATTGACCGCTGGTTCCCGACAGCCCCCAAGCAATTCCGGCAATCAAGGTCAAAATCGTTCCTTTTGTTGTATTTGACATCCCAAATATCTCCTTTTCATCCTAAAATTGTAACACAAAAATTCGGCCAAAACGACCGAATTGACTATATTTTGAGGAGCTATTTCTCTAGTCGAAATCCATGCGATTAATAGACAATTGCAGTCCTTGATCAACCAGCTTTGCCAGTAGGCGATGTAAAAAATGAATACCTGGAGTTTTCATATTGTAGTACCCCAGCATATAAGCTTTTGAAGTCACTTTTATTCTGTCCGACCAGTTCAACTCCTTCTGCGGATTGTTGACATAGAAAAGCCCACTGACATGCGGCATAGCCATATTTTTTAATATTTTTGACATCATTAACTTTAAGCCTAGCTTCCCTACACTGTCAAACACTAAACAGCCACCCAGATACCTTTCGGAAAGTTCAATAACCAGCTTCTTGACTTCATTTTGGGGGAAATAGTGAAAAACGCCAGCAGCCAGCAAAATAATTCCTTAAGAAGCATCAATCCTATCCATCCAGGAATAATCTTTTAAGTCACAAGAAATAGTCGTTTCTCGCTCATGCTCTTTCATTAACTGCTTGCGAACAGATATAACATCTGGAAGATCAATATTTACGATGTGACACAAGCCATTATCACATGCTTTGCCCGTCTCATCCAGACCACAGCCAAGGTTTACTACCGTCGCTTCTGGATACTTTTTCAAGTAATGCTGAATCTCCCACATCATGTCTAATTGCCGCATAGCAGCTTCTAGAGCACCAAATTCATAAAAGAAGGAATTTCTCTTTTTCTCCAGTTGGGAAAAATCATAGTCTAATCTCTGGCATAATGTCTGCGCAAATTCATCTCTATAAAGGGCAGGAAATTTTTCAGAACACATTTTTCTTCCATACAAAGGAATAATCAACGTTTCTTGAACTGTATTTTTCTCGATAACTATCTTTTCTAATGTCATATAAATACCAATTGCACTTATTTAGACTAATGCTACTCTACATTTAGTTATTGTTCGAAGGTGATGGCAGAGGTTCATGCTCTCCTCAGAAGCTTCATGACAAGACATTGGCTTCAAAGTTTCCACATTTCCCTTCTCCCTTCCTTATATAAGTAGGATTCGTCGGAAATTATTATACCACTTCTAAGCAGCCTTTTCTACTTTCCATGATACTCCGAGGATCACAAGCCTTTATTAATGCGAAATTCTTTGCAGCAAAAAAGCCGTAAGAATTCATCTTCCGGCTCTATCTACAGTATAAATAAACTGTTTCGTTTCAATTAGTCTTCATTTACGAAAGGCATCAAAGCCATTACGCGAGCGCGTTTGATAGCTGTTGTTACTTTACGTTGGTTTTTAGCTGAAGTTCCAGTTACACGACGAGGAAGGATTTTCCCACGTTCTGAAACGAAACGGCTAAGAAGCTCAGTATCTTTGTAATCAACATATTCAATCTTGTTTGCTGCGATGTAATCAACTTTTTTACGGCGTTTGAATCCGCCACGACGTTGTTGAGCCATATTCTTTCTCCTTTATTATTCTAGTTTTTCCCTTAGAAAGGCAGATCATCATCTGAGATGTCCATTGGATTTGAGTTGCCAAAAGGACTTTCATCACGAGAAAAGTTTGGTACTTGGTTAGACAACGAACCAGCGTTACCATAGCTTGGTGCAGAATTCCCGCCGAAGCTATTGCTGCCATACCCACCTGAAGACTGACCTTCGCGGCTAGCTCGGCTTTCCAGAAGCTGGAAATTGTCCGCTACGACTTCTGTAACATAAACACGCTGACCTTGCTGATTTTCGTAGTTACGCGTTTGAATACGGCCTGTAATTCCGATCAGGGCTCCTTTTTTAGCCCAATTTGCAAGATTTTCTGCCTGCTGACGCCAGATGACAACATTGATAAAATCTGCTTCGCGCTCGCCACTTTGGTTCTTAAAGTTGCGATTGACAGCCAGAGTAAAGGTTGCGACCGCTTGATTTTGCGGAGTATAGCGAAGCTCGGCATCTCGGGTCATCCGACCCACAAGTACAACGTTATTAATCATGAGTCTACCTTCTTAAGCGTCAAGTTTGACGATCATGTGACGAAGAATGTCAGTGTTGATTTTTGAAAGACGGTCAAACTCTTTAAGAGCTACGTCTTCGTTTGCTTCAACGTTCACGATGTGGTAAAGTCCTTCACGGAAATCTTGGATTTCGTATGCAAGACGACGTTTTTCCCAGTCTTTTGATTCAACAACAGTTGCACCGTTGTCAGTCAAGATAGAGTCAAAGCGTGCTACCAAAGCGTTTTTAGCTTCTTCTTCAATGTTTGGACGAATAATATAAAGAATTTCGTATTTTGCCATTGATTTTTCCTCCTTTTGGTCTAATGACCCCGAGACTTTGCAAGGGGTAAGTGAGGTTTGCTCACAAATAATAATTATAACAGACTTTCAGAGGAATAGCAAGAGAAATTTTTGAGATTGATAAAACTCTCCCTGTCACCAGAGAGAGTCCGAAAAATACGATTCGATTGTATAGTGATTAGACAATCCGACCTTGGTCGACAACTAGTTTTCCAGTCTTGTAGACCTGATGGGTCAGGTTGGTAGCAAAGAAATAAAGTGGGTAGTCGATATTCTTGGCATCCAAGATGGTGATGTCGGCCTGCTTGCCAGTGTCAAAGCTACCAATCTTATCTTGGCGGTTGACTGAGTAGGCAGCATTGATGGTTACAGCATTTAGAACTTCCACCGGTGTCAGGCGCATCATAAAGCATCCTAGCTGCATCACAAACTGCAGGTTGGCCGTTGGGCAGGAGCCCGGATTACTGTCGGTGGTCAAGGTAATAGCCATGCCAGCCTCCAGCATCTTGCGAGCTGGCGCATAGGTATCTTCCATCAGACTGAAGGTCGTTGCTGGCAGAAGATTCCCGATAACCTTGGCTTCTGCCATCTTGCGGATGCCTTCATCAGTCGCCATCATCAGATGCTCTGCACTCGTTGCTCCCAGCTCAGCTGCGACATCTACTCCACCGATAGACTCGATTTCATCAGCATGGATGCGGAGCTTGAAGCCCATTTCCTTAGCTTTAGAAAGCAGGTAACGTGACTCGTCAGCTGTAAAGACGCCTTTTTCACAGAAAATATCACAGAATTCAGCTAGATTTTCTGCCTTTACCCGAGGCAGCATTTCCTCGACGATGAGCTCCAGATATTCCTGAGAGCGTCCCTTGTATTCTGGTGGAACGGCGTGGGCAGCCATAAAGGTCGAAACTAAATCAATATCATGGTCACGGTCCAGAGCCCCAACGACATCTAGCTGGCGCTTCTCTGTTTCCCAGTCCAAACCATAGCCACTCTTGGCCTCAACAGTCGTCACCCCATGTAGCAGCATATAGTCCAGTAGCCTCTTAGACTTATCGTAGAGAGTGTCAAAAGAAGCTTCTCGAGTTGCCCGAACCGTACTGAGAATCCCGCCGCCTTGGGCAAGAATATCTAGATAAGAAACACCAGCTAGCTTCTTAGCAAACTCATGCTCCCGGCTGCCGCCGTACACTAAGTGGGTGTGGCAATCAATCAAACCAGGTGTAGCGATCTTTCCTTCAAAAGACTTGATCTGGGTCTCTGGTCCAACCAAGCTGGCATCCGGCTCACCGCTGCCGACTGCTAGGATTTTGCCGTCTTTGACTGCAATATAGCCGTCTTTTAAGACCTGAGCTTCTTTCATCTCTGCACCAAAAAGGGGATGTCCGAGATCCTTGGGACAGAATACTTGATTAAAGTGAGTTAATAGTAAATCAGCAGTCATGCTTGTTCCTCCGTTTCGTTTTCCAACATACTTGCTTTTCATCATAATACACTATCGTCAAATTATAGTCAAAAGCTTGTAAAAGATAGGAGCCCCGCTTTTTTTACTGTTTTTGTCATTTTCTTGACTCTTTATGGACGGGAGTCTTATAGAATATAGGAGAAAGATATTTTACACTTGACTAAAAGGAGGATTTTTCATGTCATACTTTAGCGAAAATGAAATTGCAGCAGCAATGACCGTCAAATTAGACGATGTACTACCTGAAAAAACGGTTTTCCAAGAAGGCATCCGCCGAGCACCTGACCGGGGCTTCCGTTTGACGCAAGCTCAGACCGAAATTGCTCTTAAAAATGCCCTTCGCTATATTCCTAAGAAATTCCACGAAGAAGTGATACCTGAATTTTTAGAAGAATTGAAAACTCGCGGACGGATTTATGGCTACCGCTGGCGGCCAAAAGAACGCATCTACGGTAAACCAATTGACGAGTACAAAGGAAACTGTACTGCAGCCAAAGCTATGCAGGTTATGATTGACAACAACCTGAGCTTTGAAATCGCTCTTTATCCTTATGAATTAGTCACTTATGGAGAAACTGGTTCTGTCTGCGCCAACTGGATGCAGTACAATCTAATCATGAAATACTTAGAAGTCATGACCGACCACCAAACCTTGGTCGTGGAATCTGGCCATCCTCTTGGACTCTTCAAGTCCAAACCAGAAGCTCCTCGTGTTATCATCACCAACGGCCTCTTAGTCGGTGAGTACGACAACATGAAGGACTGGGAAATTGCAGAAGAAATGGGCGTGACTAACTATGGTCAAATGACAGCCGGCGGCTGGATGTACATCGGCCCTCAAGGTATCGTCCATGGTACTTTCAACACTCTCCTCAATGCTGGACGCTTGAAACTAGGTGTAGCTGATGATGGCGACCTGACTGGTAAACTCTTCATCTCTTCTGGTCTGGGCGGCATGAGTGGAGCTCAAGGGAAAGCAGCCGAAATTGCTAAAGCTGTAGCAATCGTGGCAGAGGTAGACTATTCTCGGATTGAAACTCGTCACTCCCAAGGCTGGATTAGCCAATTGGCTGAAAGTCCGAAAGAAGCTATCGACTTGGCTCAAAAAGCTCTGGAAGCTGGCGAATCAACTTCTATCGCCTATCATGGTAACATCGTAGACCTCTTGGAATATGTCAACGAGAACAATATCCATGTAGATCTGCTGTCTGACCAAACTTCTTGCCACAATGTCTATGACGGTGGCTACTGCCCGGCTGGTATCAGCTTTGAAGAACGGACACGCCTCCTAGCTGAAGACAAGGAAACCTTTGCTAAGTTGGTTGATGAAACATTGGAACGTCACTTCAAGGCAATCAAGACCTTAACTAGCAACGGTACCTACTTCTTTGACTACGGTAATGCCTTTATGAAAGCAGTCTATGACTCTGGCATCAAGGAAATTTCTAAGAACGGCTTTGACGACAAAGACGGCTTCATCTGGCCATCTTATGTAGAAGATATCATGGGCCCAATGCTCTTTGACTATGGTTATGGTCCTTTCCGTTGGGTATGTCTGAGCGGTAAGCATGAAGATCTAGTCGCTACTGACCATGCAGCTATGGAAGTAATCGACCCTAACCGCCGCTACCAAGACCGCGACAACTACAACTGGATCCGTGATGCAGAAAAGAACCAGTTGGTTGTTGGAACTCAGGCTCGCATTCTCTACCAAGACTGTATGGGACGCGTCAATATCGCCCTAAAGTTCAATGAATTAGTACGCGAAGGCAAGATTGGCCCTGTCATGATCGGCCGTGACCACCACGACGTATCTGGTACGGACTCTCCATTCCGTGAAACTTCTAATATTAAGGATGGTTCTAATGTAACCTGCGACATGGCGGTTCAATGTTACGCTGGTAATGCAGCCCGTGGTATGAGTTTGGTAGCTCTCCACAACGGTGGTGGAACTGGTATCGGTAAGTCTATCAACGGTGGTTTTGGCTTGGTACTGGACGGCAGCGAACGCATTGATGAAATCATCAAATCTGCTATCGCTTGGGATACCATCGGCGGAGTTGCACGTCGTAACTGGGCTCGCAATGAGCATGCTATCGAAACAGCTATCGAGTACAACCGTCTCCATGAAGGAACAGACCACATCACTATTCCGTACTTAACTGATGAAGATTTAGTCAAAGAATCTGTTAAGAAATTGTTCGAATAGGAAAAACTTGTCTCCCCACTTCCAACCTGGGCTGGGCTCAGCCTAGCTCAGGAGGAGGTTCTGCTTTATTAAGTTCATATTATAAATTAAAATTATTGATATCACGAGGTAATATCTTATGGCAAAAATTGTTGAATGTATTCCTAACTTTTCTGAAGGCCGCAACCAAGCGGTCATTGACGGTTTAGTGGAAACAGCTAAGAGCGTGCCAGGAGTGACACTTTTGGACCACTCTTCTGATGCCAGCCACAACCGCAGCGTCTTTACCTTGGTCGGTGATGACCAAAATATTCAGGAAGTTGCTTTCCGTTTGGTCAAATATGCTTCTGAAAATATTGACTTGACCAAGCACCAGGGCGAACACCCTCGTATGGGCGCAACTGATGTCCTGCCTTTTGTACCGATTAAGGACATCACAAGTGAGGAATGCGTAGAAATTGCGAAGACTGTATCTGAGCGGATCAACCGTGAGCTCGGTATTCCTATCTTCCTCTATGAAGATGCAGCGACTCGTCCTGAGCGTAAGAACTTGGCCAAGGTTCGTAAAGGACAGTTTGAAGGCATGCCAGAAAAACTCTTGGAAGCTGACTGGGCACCTGACTACGGTGAAAGAAAGATTCACCCAACTGCTGGTGTCACTGCTGTCGGAGCTAGAATGCCGCTCATTGCCTACAACATCAACTTGGATACAGACAATCTAGAAATTGCCAACAATATTGCCAAAATCATCCGTGGATCAAGCGGTGGCTACAAGTACTGTAAAGCTATCGGCGTTATGCTGGAAGACCGTAACATTGCCCAGGTTTCTATTAACATGGTCAATCTGGAAAAATTCCCGCTCTATCGCGTCTTTGAAACTGTTCGCTTTGAAGCCAAGCGCTATGGAGTTGGAATCCTAGGCTCAGAAGTCATCGGTTTGGCTCCAGCCAAGGCTTTGATTGATGCAGCTGAATACTATCTGCAAATCGAAGACTTTGACTACGGCAAGCAAGTTCTGGAAAACCATTTGCTGGGCTAGGAGGACAGAAACCTATGAAATTAGTAGATTTAAGTTTGACAGAATTCGCCCAAGTCCTAGGCTCAGATGCTCCTGCACCAGGAGGCGGCTCTGCCGCTGCTCTTTCAGCAGCTAACGGGATTTCCCTAACCAAAATGGTTTGTGAATTGACCCTTGGCAAGAAAAAATACGCAGAATTTGAAGCAGAAATCGCTCAAGTACACGCAGAAAGCGACCGCCTACAAGAAAGCTTGCTCGCAGCTATTGACAAGGACACTGAAGCCTTTAATCTAGTCTCGGCCGTCTTTGATATGCCTAAGGAAACAGAGGAAGACAAGGCTGCCCGTCGTGAAGCGATGCAACAAGCCCTCAAGGAAGCGACCAAGTCACCTTATGGCATGATGGAAGACATCTTGGCTGCCCTGCAAACAACTCAAAAGGCCGTCGGCAAATCCAATACCAATGCTGCTAGCGACCTAGGCGTGGCAGCTCTGAATCTAAAGGCTGGCCTGCAAGGTGCTTGGCTCAATGTCCTCATCAACCTGTCAGGTGTCAAGGATGAAGCATTCGTCGCAGATTACCGCAGCAAGGGGGAAGAACTCCTACAAAAAGGCTGCTCTCTAGCCGATGAAATTTATCAAGAAATTTTGAAAGTTGTCTAATAGATAAACGGAAGAGAAGTCCACTCTTTCTAGGAATGGACTTCCTTTTCTCAAGAGGTAACAATATGGTTTTATCAGATATTGAAATTGCGAATTCGGTTCAAATGAAGCCCATCAAAGAGGTGGCAGAAAAGCTAGGAATTGCTGAAGATGCCTTGTCTCTTTATGGAAATTACAAGGCAAAAATCAGTGCCAGCCAGCTGGAAGCCCTCAAAGACAAACCAGACGGCAAACTGATTCTCGTGACAGCTATTTCTCCGACACCAGCAGGAGAAGGCAAGACGACAACTTCTGTCGGATTGGTCGATGCTCTGGCTGCTATAGGTAAAAAAGCCGTTATCGCTCTACGGGAGCCTTCACTCGGACCTGTCTTTGGTATCAAAGGCGGAGCTGCTGGCGGTGGTCACGCTCAGGTGGTGCCGATGGAAGACATCAACCTCCATTTCACTGGTGACTTTCACGCCATCGGTGTTGCCAACAACCTACTGGCGGCCCTCATTGACAACCATATCCACCATGGAAATGCCTTAGGCATCGACTCTCGCCGCATCACTTGGAAGCGGGCTGTGGATATGAATGACCGGCAACTTCGCCACATCGTAGACGGCTTGCAAGGCAAAGTCAATGGTGTTCCACGTGAAGATGGGTTTGACATCACAGTTGCTTCTGAGGTTATGGCTATTCTCTGTCTGTCAGAAAATATTACCGACCTCAAGAACCGTTTGGAAAAGATTATCATTGGCTACAGCTTTGAAGGTAAGCCAATAACTGCTAAGGATCTGAAAGCTGGTGGCGCTATGGCCGCTGTGCTCAAAGACGCTATCCATCCAAACTTGGTTCAAACTCTGGAACACACACCAGCCTTGATTCATGGCGGACCTTTCGCCAACATTGCTCATGGCTGTAACAGTGTCCTAGCTACCAAGCTGGCTCTCAAATATGCCGACTATGCAGTCACAGAAGCTGGTTTTGGTGCCGACCTCGGTGCTGAAAAGTTCATTGATATCAAGTGTCGTACATCTGGTCTTCGTCCATCGGCGGTAGTTCTGGTTGCTACCATCCGCGCTCTCAAGATGCATGGTGGTGTAGCTAAGAGCGACCTGGCTGAAGAAAATGTCCAAGCCGTTGTAGATGGTCTGCCAAACTTAGAAAAACATCTGGAAAACATTCAAGATGTTTATGGCCTGCCAGCAGTCGTTGCCATCAATAAATTCCCGCTGGATACCGAAGCAGAATTGCAAGCAGTTTATGACGCCTGCCAAAAACGTGGAGTTGACGTAGTGATTTCCGACGTTTGGGCAAATGGCGGAGCCGGCGGTAAAGAGTTGGCTGAAAAAGTCGTTGAACTGGCCGAAGGAGACAATCACTTCCAATTTGTATATAATGAAGAGGACTCCATTGAAACCAAACTGAACAAAATTGTTACTAAGGTCTATGGAGGCAAGGGCGTTCGCCTGACTCCTGCCGCTAAACGCGAGCTCAAACAACTGGAAGAGCTAGGCTTCTCCAACTATCCTATCTGTATGGCTAAGACGCAGTACTCCTTCTCAGACGATGCTAAGAAACTGGGCGCTCCTAAAGACTTTGTCGTGACTATCAGCCAGCTCAAAGTTTCTGCTGGTGCAGGCTTCATCGTTGCTCTGACTGGTGCAATCATGACCATGCCAGGACTGCCTAAAGTACCAGCCAGCGAAAAGATTGATGTTGACAAAGACGGCAATATCAGCGGTTTGTTCTAATAAATACCAAAAATGACAAATGTAACCCTTTTAAGAGCAAACGATTTTCAAGTTTCTGATTGGTCGGGGGGAAAGACTAAACAGCTTTATCTTTCCCCGCCAACTGGCCACTATGGTAAGCGGGAATTTGACTATCGACTCTCAACAGCGACTGTGGAGTTGGCTGAAAGTCAGTTTTCTGACCTCAGCGGCTTTCACCGCATTCTCATGAGCCTGGACCACACACTACATCTCCACAATGCCAGCCGGCAGGAGGAAACGGTTCTAGCTCCCTTTACTCCCTATGTCTTTGAAGGGAGTGATTCTATCACAAGTCGGGGGACTTGTACCGACTTTAACTTAATCTACAACGACCATTATCAGGGACAGATGATTGCCATCTCGAATGGGCAAGAGCTTAGCCGAGATGACGAAATTCAATTTATCTATGCTTTAGAGGATCTGACGGTGACGGGAACAAACCTGCCAGCGCTTAACCTAGAGGCAGAGCAGCTTCTGATAGTGGAAAAAGAGACTCAGGAAACTGAGCTGCATATAATGTTTTCGAGTAACCAGCCAAAGGGGACACCCCTTGCTATTTGGGCTGGTTTGACCCACATCCCTACTAAGTAAAGATACCATGATACCATGATACCTTGTCACCATTCTATCTTTACTTGGAAAGGATCCCATATCTCTAAAGGAGAAACATTATTATGGACGCAACTAAACTCACTGCACAAGAACAAGAACAGGAAAAAGCGAAATTCAGCTTTTCCGGTGCAACACTCTACGGTATCAATGCCGTTATCGGTTCAGGAATTTTCCTCCTACCGCAAAAGATTTATAAAGGACTTGGTCCTGCCTCTCTAGCTGTCATGCTTGGAACTGCCCTCCTCGTTATTCTCCTAGCCGTCTGCTTGGCAGAAACTGCGGGTTATTTTAACAAAAACGGCGGAGCTTTCCAATATTCCAAAGCGGCCTTTGGAAACTTTGTCGGCTTTAATGTAGGTTTCCTAGGCTGGGTCGTAACCATCATCGCTTGGTCAGCAATGGCTGCCGGCTTTGCCCGACTCTTCGTCATTACCTTCCCGGCTTTTACTCCTTACGAGCGTTTGCTTAGTATTGCTTTGATTATCTTGCTTAGCTTGATGAATATCGCCGGTTTGAAAACCTCTAAGTTTTTCACGCTGGCTGCAACTGTAGCTAAGCTCATTCCAATCATTGCCTTTGCTGCTTGTGCTATCTTCTTTATCAAAGGTGGAATAGACAAAGGAAACTTCACTCCTTTCCTACAGCTTGAACCTGGAACCAATGTCATGACTGCTATTGCCAACACAGCCGTTTATATCTTCTATGGCTTCATTGGCTTTGAAACCATGTCTATCGTTGCCGGCGAAATGCGCAACCCAGAAAAGAACGTGCCTCGGGCTATCCTAGGCTCCATTAGTATCGTTTCTGTCCTTTATATGCTCATCATCGCTGGAACCATCGCCATGCTGGGTAACCATATTATGCAGACGGATGCTTCTGTACAAGATGCCTTCGTAGCAATGATTGGCCCTGCTGGTGCTTGGATTGTCTCTATTGGTGCCCTTATCTCAATCGCCGGTCTTAATATCGGGGAATCCATCATGGTACCGCGTTATGGTGCAGCCATCGCAGATGAAGGCTTGCTCCCTAAGAAAATTTCAGAAACCAACTCTAAAAACGCTCCTGTTGTAGCAATTATCATTTCTGGAGCATGTGCCATCGCCCTGCTCTTCTCTGGTAAATTCGAAGAATTGGCAACCCTCAGCGTGGTCTTCCGTTTCTTCCAATACATTCCAACTGCTTTGGCGGTCTTGAAACTCAGAAAAATGTATCCAGAAAAGAAGGTTGTCTTCCGTGTACCATTCGGCCCTATCATCCCAGTCTTAGCTGTTGTTGTCAGCCTGGTTATGATTGTAGCTGATAATCCGATGAACGTCGTTTACGGTGTCATTGGAGCTGCCGTTGCCAGCTTAGTATACTACCTCATGCACGGTCGAAAACGGCTTTCTACTAACCCTGACTAACTCTAAGCGCTCTATCCCATAATGGAGGATTCTATATGTCAAAATTGATTCACTTAGACGGAAACAGTCTAACACTTGAAGATGTTATCGCAGTGGCTCGTCATGGAGCCACTTGCGAAATCAACCAAGATGCTAAAAAAGCTGTAGAAGCTTCCCGCAAAATCGTGGATGACATCGTCCGCGAAAAACGGGTAGTCTATGGTGTTACGACTGGATTTGGCTCTCTCTGCAATGTCAGCATCTCACCAGAAGATACGACTCAACTGCAAGAAAACCTAATTCGTACGCACTCCTCAGGCTACGGCGATCCCCTGCCTGAAGATGCAGTCCGTGCGATTATGTTAATTCGGATTAATTCCTTGGTCAAGGGCTATTCTGGCATTCGGCTCTCTACTGTCGAAAAGCTCCTGGAATTGCTCAATAAAGGCGTCGTGCCTTACATTCCAGAAAAAGGCTCTCTCGGTGCCTCTGGTGACTTAGCACCACTAGCTCATATGGTTCTGCCTATGCTAGGACTGGGCCGCGTTTACTATCAAGGTGAATTGCTCTCTGGACAAGAAGCTTTGGACAAGGCCGGTATCGAAAAAATTGCTCTAGCAGCCAAGGAAGGATTGGCACTGATTAACGGTACGACTGTCCTGACAGGTATCGGAGCTCT
This sequence comes from Streptococcus sp. Marseille-P7376, assembly GCF_902460385.1. NCBI lineage: Bacteria > Bacillati > Bacillota > Bacilli > Lactobacillales > Streptococcaceae > Streptococcus > Streptococcus sp. Marseille-P7376. Next base: position 62,982 of record NZ_CABPTS010000003.1, on the reverse strand, counting down.
GGCTACCTATGATGCCATCCAGCTGCTTAAGCTATCAGATGTCGCTGGCGCTCTTTCTATGGAAGTCCACAATGGTATTACCAGTCCTTTCGAAGAAGACTTACACACCATTCGACCTCAGAGCGGTCAGCTAGCTACAGCCCGCAATATCCGCAACCTTCTGGAAGGCAGTGGCAACACAACCGTAGCCACTCAACAACGGGTCCAAGACCCTTACACCCTGCGTTGTATTCCGCAGATTCATGGTGCCAGCAAGGACTCTATCGCTTATGTGAAAACCAAGGTTGAGATTGAAATCAACTCTGTTACAGACAACCCTATCATCACCAAGGAAGGCCATGTTATCTCAGGTGGTAACTTCCACGGCGAACCAATGGCACAACCATTCGACTTCCTCGGTATCGCTATTTCTGAAATCGGTAATGTATCCGAGCGTCGTGTGGAACGTCTGGTCAACAGTCAACTGAGCAAGCTGCCATCCTTCTTAGTCAAACACCCAGGACTCAACTCTGGCTTTATGATTACCCAATATGCTTGTGCTTCGCTCGCATCTGAAAACAAGGTTCTGTCTCATCCAGCCAGCGTAGACTCTATCCCATCTTGTGAAAATCAAGAAGACTTTGTCAGCATGGGAACTACTGCAGCACGCAAGGCAGCTGAAATTCTCAAGAATTCTCGCCGCATCGTGGCAACAGAAATCATGGCTGCCTGCCAAGCTCTGGATCTAAAACCAGAAAACCATGAACTGGGCAAGGGAACCAGGCCAGCCTACGACCTCTTCCGTCAGCATGTCCGTTTTATCGAGTTTGACAAGGATATCGAAATCTATGAAGAACTCAACAAGGCTTCTGAGCTGATTGAAAACGAAGAATTCCTAGCAGCCGTTGAAAAGGCTGTAGACTTGAGCATTCAGTTCTAAAGCTGATGACTCTGTAAAAAAACTAACATAAGAAGCCCGCTCTCGTTCAGCTAGGCTTCTTTTCCCGCCAAAAGTCATTGACAGGCTTGGTGGAAACTCTTATAATAAAGTCGCAAGTATCGTTATGGAAAAGGACAAAATCATGTTAGAAGATTACTATCAGCTAGATAACAGCTACTATCATAAGAGACTGGATGATGATTTATATGCTGCCAAGTGGGGTATGGTTATTGAGTTTTTGGACTTAAGTGACCCTAACTTGACACCTTTTGAGGGTATCAACTTTGCCCTGATTGGCTTTAAAAGCGACAAGGGAGTCTATATCAACCACGGCCGAGTGGGGGCTGTCGAAGGGCCTCAGGCTGTTCGGTCCCAGCTGGCCAAGCTCCCTTGGCACCTAGGCAGAAATGTCCGAGTCTTTGATGTTGGCGATATTGATGGTCCCAACCGCTCTCTGGAGCAATTACAGCAGAGTCTGGCTCGAGCAGTTAAACGACTGCGGGAGCTCAATCTTCGGCCTATCGTTCTGGGTGGTGGCCACGAAACAGCCTATGGTCACTATCTAGGCCTCAAGTCTTCGCTAGCTCCTGACCAAGACTTGGCCGTCATCAATATGGATGCCCATTTTGACTTGCGCCCCTATGACCAGACTGGTCCTAACTCTGGTACCGGTTTTCGCCAGATGTTCGATGACACTCTGGCTCAGAAGCAAGTCTTTAACTACCTCATCTTAGGGATTCAGGAGCACAATAACAATCTCTTTCTCTTTGACTTTGTAGCCAGATCCAAAGCCATCCAGTTTCTGACTGGGCTGGATATCTACAAGATGGAGTACAAGGAGATCTGCAAGATTGTCGATGCCTACCTAGCCGACAAGGAGCACGTCTATCTGACCATTGATATTGACTGCTTTGCTGCCGGTGCTGCTCCCGGTGTCAGTGCTATCCAGTCGCTGGGGGTCGACCCTAATCTCGCAGTTTTAGTCTTCCAGCACATTGCTGCTTCAGGCAAGCTGATTGGCTTTGACATCGTGGAGGTCTCTCCACCTCACGATATTGACAATCACACGGCTAACCTAGCCGCTAGCTTCGTCTTTTACCTGACCCAGGTTTGGGCTCAGGTACATGACTGATCGTCTTTCGATGGGACTTTTAACAATTTTGCTATTATATTTTAGAAACATAAAAGAGGATGAAAATAGTTTCATCCTCTTTTACTATCTATTTGCTTCCTGAGACAATCTCAGGCGTAAGTTTTCTAATTCCTTGAGTTGGTGCCGATCACGATAAGGATTGAGCTGGCTTTTAGCCGTTTCATAATAGGTTTCAAAGTCCTGAACTAGCAAATCTTCAAAGCCTGCTTCCTGCAAACTCCCAGTCAGCAGGCGATACTTAATCACAGCCATCAGATAGTAGATCAGCCCCTTGTCCCGCGGATTGCCATAGCGACTGATGAGGCTATCCTTTTTCCGCAGAAGATCAAGCACAGGCTGGTAATCTCTCTTCTCACAGCCAATCAAGGCCAGATAGACTTCCAGCTGAGCCTCTTTCCATGGAAAACTGAGGGTTTCCAGCGCTTTTTTAGCCTTAAGAAAAATCTTCTCCGCCTGCTCATGATCACCCAACCAGTAATAGGTCATACCCAAGCCAATGTAAAAGGCAAAAATCGAAGGCTCTGATGTTTTATTTTCTGTTAGCTCAATGGCCTCCTTTTGATGGACCAATGCTGTCGTGAAATTCCCACGGATCTGCTCAATTTCCGCTAGATAATCCAAGGCTGCTGCAATCTGAATCGAATACTTGGAGCGAAGCGAGGCCGTCAGACTGAAACAGTCGATAGACCGGTAAAGGTGATGAAGTGACTGCTCCTCGTCTCCAATTATGAGATGGTAAAGCCCCTTAAGCCGGAGGTTGATAGCGATGGCCTCGTGATTATTGGCCTGCACCGAAGCATCTAGAGCCAAATCTGTATAATAGCGCATCTCTGGGATATTTTCTGTCTGGATACAGTAGTAGATCATCTGACGATAGCCTTCTAGGAGAAAATCCATCTGCTGCAGCTCTTTGGCCGAGGCAAGCACCTGCTGAATATTGTCCATCCCCTGCTGATAATTTCCTGTCCGGATGGCATAGCGTCCTTCCAGATAGAGAAAGCGGAGAACTAGCAGTTGGAAATCCTTGTGATTCTGATGTTTTCTTTCCAACTCTTGTATTTGCCGACGGATGCGGTCAAACTGGTCCAAAACCGCTGACTGATTGGCATCATCCGTCTTTTCAATAAAGCCAAATTCCCGCGAATAAATCGGAAAGAGTTCGTGATGAAACTGCAGGGTGGCTTCCAGATAATGCAGCTCATATTCCAGAGACTTGATGGCCTGCTTGGCCATCTTGTAATGATAGGCAATGTCATTGAACAGTTGGGCATGATAGAAAGAGCTTCCCAGCTGGTCTTCCATACTCTGAGCAATCTGGTGATGCAGCATCCGCCTCTTTGCCAGCGACAAGCGTTCATAGGCATAGATCTGCAGAAGCTCCTGACTGAACCGCAGCATCAATGTCTCTTCTTGCTCCTCCTCTATCAACAGCTGCTTCTGTCTCAACTCCTCAGTGATTTCAACCATCTCTTCCATAGGTAAAGCCAGTAACTTGCCCAAGAGCGAAAGCGAAGCAGAAAGTCTGAAGCAAGCCAGATAGTCTACCAGTTCCTCCTCCCCGCTGCTCAAGTAGTCCAGCTTCAAAGACAGCTTAGCCCTGATAGCGGGAGTCAGCGGATGAAACTTTTCTCCTCGCAAGAACTGCTTAGCATACTCCGTCAGAAAGAAGGGAATGCCCTGACTAACCCGATAAATATCCTCAAGCTGCTGCTCAGACATAGCCACCTGACCTGTCTGGGCCCGTAAATAAGCCACACTATCCTGAAACTTCAGCGGCTGCAGTTGAATAAAATCTAACTTATTACGAACCAGCAAGTGATTGAAAAAATGCTCCAGATAAGATGGCGTACTCAGATGCTTGGTCAAAACAAAGGCCACAGGATAGTCACTCAGATGATTCATGACCTGCTCCAGGACAGCAGCACTAGCCGCATCCATCCAATGGCAGTCCTCTATCAAAATGACCAAGGCCTTTTTCTTGGAAATCTTCTGTAAGATATCCACCACAAACTGAGCCAGCTTATCCGCATCTAGCTGAACACCAGAGGCACCCTCTATCAAAATCGGGAAATAACTTTCTAAAATAACCTGCCACTGGCTAAGAGAGAGGATCTGGTGCTGAATGACCAAGTCACCTAGACCATCTAGCAAGCCACGCCAAGGCTGCAGAGCTATCTTCATCTCATCCTTAAAGCATTTGGCCATGACAATCTGGAAATCCTTGGTCTGATTGGCCAGCACTTGGCGAGTCACCGTCCGCTTACCAATACCAGTCCCTCCGACCAGAACCAAAGCACGCGCCTCTTGGTCCTCTAAAATCTTGGAAAAGTAAGACTCCAGACGCTTAATTTCATCTACCCGACCGAAAAAGTGATCCGTATTGCGCAGAAACTGCTTGGTCTTGCGCTCGCTACGATCCTTGGCAAGCACTTCGTGGTAAAGTTGCTGGATAGCCTCATTAGGACTGATGCCCAGCTCCTTGTCCAAAAGGTTCACCAATTTATAATAGGTCTCAATTACCTTGCCGGGCCGTTCATTCTCCTGATAGAATTTCATCAGCAGGTGATAGTTCTTTTCATCAAACTCATCAATGCTAATCAAACGGTGTAAATTTTGTTCTGTTTCTTCCAAATCCAGCTGGTTGTTTCCCTTTTCGAGCTGTTGGTAGCAGGCTTGAATATACAGCTGCTCATATCGGGTTCGCATCTTGGACACCCAATAGTCAAAGGCCTCACTATCCTTAAGATAAAAGCCCTGCAGAAAATCCCCCTGATAGAGCGACAGATGCTCCGCAGGATTGTCTGAAAAGAGCTCCACATCACTTTCCATTCTACACTTAGGATTGAGCGAAAGAACCGTCCGGTTGGGAGCGATAATCCAGTCCCCGCCCAGCAGTTTATTGGTCTGATAGATAGTATTGCGCAGATTTTTTTTGGCAGTCTGATTGTTTTTATTTTCCCAGAGAATTCCTGCAATCTCCTCCCGATTGACTGTTCCATTGATATGAAGATAGTAAAGCAGGGCATTGATTTTTGCAAAAGGGAAAAAGACTTCCTCTTGATTAAGAAAGACACTCGGATTTCCTAGTAATTTCAACCTTAAAAGAGCTTTGTCCATGAAAACGCCTCCAAAAAAGCTTATAAAACTAATATAAACAAAAAAAGACAGTTTAGCAAGTAAATTATTATACCAAACCCTAATTTGCAGTTTTAAATTGCTTATCGTTAGGTGGCTGTCCTTAATAAGACGAAAATATAATTTTAGAAAGTAACTTATAAAGAAGGGGGGCCTCCTTCTGTTCCTTTTCTCCTTCTACGCATAATCGGTTGGAAATGCGTGAAACAATCCCAGACCCATGGTAGTATGTAGGAAGCTGCCTATAGGATTGTTGGTCGTCATGCTCCTATTTCTTCCTTAAAGAAAATTTAACTTTTTCTTAAAGCTAACTGATATCAGCTAGCTTTAAGCCGCAGTCTGTATACTTTCTACAAATCATCTAAGAAAGAGGTACTGATTATGGACTATCTAGTGATTCCGGCTTACGAGCCAGATTTCAACCTGATCCGATTGCTGAAAAAAATCAAAGAAAAAAGTCAGATGGAACTGATTGTGGTTAATGACGGCAGCTCCTCCAAGGCAAAAGTCTTGTTTGAACAGGCTGAGCAGTACGCTACTGTCCTCCATCACGCGAACAATCAAGGCAAGGGGCAAGCACTAAAAACTGCCTTCGCCTACATCCAGTCTCTGGGTCAATATGGAACGGTCATCACAGCAGATGCGGATGGCCAGCACAAGGTCTGGGATATTTTCCGCGTGGCAACCAAGGCTTCTGAAAATCCCAATCAGCTGATTCTGGGAGCACGCGCCTTTACTGGCAAGGTGCCTCTGCGCAGCCGCTTCGGCAACAGTCTGACTCGGGCTCTCTTCAAGCTTCAGACTGGGATGGGTGTCTCCGATACTCAGACAGGCTTGCGAGCCTTTACGACCAACATGATTCCATTTATGCTAAAGGTAGAGGGGGAGCGCTATGAGTATGAAATGAACATGCTCTTAGAAGCCAGCAAGGAATATCCGATATTGGAAGTGCCCATTGAGACGGTCTATATCAATGACAATCAAGGCTCGCACTTCCGATCAATTCGGGATGGACTCATGATTTATAAAAATATTTTCAAATTTGCCCTGACTTCTCTCAGCAGCTTTATCGTTGACTACATCGTCTACGCACTGGCTCTCTTGTTTTTAACTGCTGTGCCGACCAGCCTGAGAATTCTTCTAGCTAACGGAATTGCCCGCGTGACCAGCTCAATCTTTAACTACTCAACCAATAAAAAGCTGGTCTTTAAGAACGACGACAGTATACTCAAGACAGGAACCGGCTATTTCAGCCTAGCTGTAGTGCTCTTTATCCTAGACACACTACTAATTCGCCTCTTCTACGCTGTCTTTGGACTCAATCTTCTGCTTGCCAAGATTATCGTCGGACTGCTACTCTTCACCGTCTCTTTGATGGTGCAAAAGAGATTTATTTTTAAGGAAAGGACACACACCGCATCATGAAATTTTTAAAGAAAGGCTATGCCTACGCCTCCATTTTCGGCCTCCTTCTGACAGCTTCCTTCAGCTACTCCATGCTGAAAACCTTCGTCATTGCAGAGACTATTTCCACAGTCTCAAGCACCGCTTCATCATCCAATGCCGTGGCTGCCAGCAAGGCTGCTGAAACAGCAACAGTGACAGATACCAGCTATTCAGACGATAACATCTCTGTCACATTGACTGAAAAGACCGTCAGCAACACCCAAATCTACATCGCCGATGTGACCGTTAGCTCATCAGAATATCTGAAAACGGCCTTTGCCCAAAATACCTACGGAAACAATGTCACAGCTAAGACCTCGGAAACGGCTGCCAACAACAATGCTATCCTAGCGGTGAACGGCGACTACTATGGAGCCAATACGACTGGCTATGTCATCCGCAATGGCGTCGTCTACCGCGATACCGTCCGAGAAGACTCCAGCAATGGGGATTTGGCCATTTATAAAGACGGCTCTTTTAAAATCATTTACGAAAATGAAATCTCTGCCGACCAGCTGGTCAAAGACGGCGTGGTCAATCTCCTGGCCTTCGGACCAGCCCTTGTAGAAAATGGTGAGATTGTCGTGAATACTAAGTCCGAAGTTGGCCAGTCCATGGCTTCCAATCCACGGACAGCTATCGGTATCATTGACGAAAACCACTATATCATCATCGTTTCAGACGGACGCACCTCAGAAAGCGAGGGACTTTCCCTCTACCAGATGGCAGAAATCATGAAATCTTATGGTGTCAAGACTGCCTATAACCTCGACGGCGGCGGTTCCTCTACACTTTACTTTAACGGTCAGGTCATTAACAAACCTACAACCAACGGAAACACTATCTCAGAAAGGTCGGTGAGTGATATTGTCTACATCGGTTACTAATCCCAGCAAAAAACGTTTTATAAAAACGGCCCTTATCTACGCACTATTAACTATTTTCTTCTTTGCTTTCAGCAGAATCTATGAATCCTTCAGCTTCGGCGAAACATCTAGCCACATGCACTACCTCTTTGCCGTTCCTCTAGCGGGCGGCAGCCTCCTCCTGCTCTTCATGAAAATGATTCCCAATCTCTCTCGGCTCAGCCTCAACCTCTGGAACTCAGCCGTAGCCATCATGACAGCCGGCATGCTCTTACGTGGCATCGTCAAACTATCTGGCCGCTCCACAACGCTGGATACGCCCTACTGGTATGTGGGAGCAGCCTTTGTAGCTCTGGCACTACTCTCCATGGTCTTTACCCGAAGTGTGTGGAAGGCAGAAGGGCAAACACAGCCAATACTCAGCAAAAAAGAAGACGCAAAACTAAGTCGTCGTGAAACCTTCAGTCAAGTATAAACCAAAAACCTCAGAAAAAAAGCTGAGGTTTTTAATGTGGGGATCATCCTTCTGATCATTTATCTCTATGAATAGTTAGGTAAATCTGCTTCTTCATTCACACTCATACACATCACCCGTCAGTGGGTCAATGACTTCTGCCAGCTTAAAATGTCCCTGCTCATAATGGTAATGGCAGATAGCGCAGTTGCCAAAGCGCACCTTAGGGTCCAGAGCTTGAGCCGCAATCTTGAGATAGAAGGCCCACATGGCACCGCCGTGGCTAACAGCCAAGACTGGCTCTGCTCCTGCCTGCTCCATAACCTCGGTCAGAGTGACTAGCATGCGCTCACCGACTTGGTTCACACCTTCTCCGCCATAGGGGACGAAGAGGTCTTCAAAAGAGGTAGCTCCCGGTCGGAATTTCGGTTGCAGGCATTCGGGCTGAGCTTCAAAAAGACCAAAGCTCCATTCTTTAATGCCCTTAAGGCGAGTATAGTCGGTCCGGCCGGAGACAAGTTCCAGAGTATCGGAAGCTCTCTCCTGGGTGGACGAGTAGAGAGGACCAAAACGAATGCCCCGCTCTTTCAAATAAGCTCCTGCCTGCCGGGCCTGTTCCTGCCCCAGTTCTGTCAAAGGAGAGTCGCAAGCTCCCTGCACCAAGCCTTCTTGGTTGAAAAAAGTCTGACCGTGCCGCATCAAATATAAATCTTTCATTTATTTTTCCTCCCAGCTGCTAAAATCGTGACCAATCACTTCTTCAAGGTAGAATTGATCATTCTCAAAGGTAAACTTCAAAATACCACAGTTGGTCATGTGACCCAAACTATCCAGTCGCCAATTTTTCTGCCAAGCCCTAGCAAAATTGGCCATAGCTGCGCCATGAGAGACCATGAGCACGGACTGGCCATCTGTCTCTTGCATGAGCTTGAGAACGGTCGCAGCCATGCGCTCCCTGACCTGATCTTGTGATTCACCGCCATAGGTCACAAAGAAATCTTCATAGGGCAGGGGCGGATTAAGATCCTCGCTTTCCCCTTCAAAGGTCCCGAAGTTCCACTCCTTGAGTCCCTTGATACGCTTATAGGGAAGCTTCCCGTCTGTTACCAATTCCAAGGTATCACAAGCCCGCTCCTGAGTAGAGCTGTAGGCATCGTCAAACGTAATACCGGCATCCTTAAAATACTGACCAGCCACCTTGGCTTGATAGATGCCAAAATCGGTCAGAGGAGCATCACACCAGCCTTGCACCTTGTGGCGTAGGTTGAAAAGCGTTTGGCCATGCCGCATCAGATAAAGAGTTTTTGCCATCATTCATATCTCCTTTAGATGAGTTCTAACTTTTCAAAGGCCTTGTAGAGACCGTCTTGGCTGACCGAGTCTGTCACCAGATTGGCCATGGCCTTGATTTCCGCTCCACCATTTCCCATAGCGACCCCGACCTGACAATAGTCCAGCATAGGAATATCAACCTTGGCATCGCCAAAAGCCAGAGTATCTGCCCTGTCAGCATGAAGATACTTCAGGAGAACCTCAATGGCATGCGCCTTGGTAATACCTTTGACGCCCAAGTCACCAAAGAGAGCATGCTCGTCCTTGCCTCCCCAAGTACCTGCCTTGAGCTCAGGAAAAGCTGCCTTAGAGTCCAGATGATCTTGGTAGCTTCTGAGAATAAAGCTGACTTTGTTAAGGTCGTCCCGATAGAGCTCCCCGCCATAAACCAGGCCGTGAAGAGCTTCTTCTGCCTCCATATTTACAACTTCTTCTGGCTTGGCACCTTTTCCAAGAACGTAGGTTCGAAGCACCGGTCGCGCTGCTTCGCGGAAGCCCCTGCTTGCAAAGAGGCCATTATTACTCTCTAGGTAAAACTCCAGACCTCGCTCCTGAAGCCAGTCTACTAGCTGCCTCGCAACCTCTTGCGGAATCAGCTGGTGTAGGATGACCTGCCCCTTATGCTCCACATAGGAGCCGTTGCCGCCAATCATACCATCAAAGCCAATATCCCAAATTTCCGGCGGCATCTCAGCCTTGCTGCGACCTGTGCAGACATAGACCAGATGGCCCTTTTCTCGTGCCCGGCGAATAGCAGTCACAGCAGACTCTGGTATATGATTATCATAGTCAATGATGGTCCCATCCACATCCAGAAAGATGATTTTTCTCGTCATAAAGCCCCCTCTTCCTTGCATTTACCGATTACTTTCTTCTAACAATACAAGCTGGCAAATGCTTTCTTCATTTTTTACAAATTCTCTCACTTTTGGCCAATATTATTTTACGAACTCTCTATCCTATTATATATCTTTTCGAAAGCCTTTTCCTATAGAATTATCAGAGATATTGGTACTATCCTTTCTTTATTCAGAGAAAAAACAAGAAGGACAGCTTTTAATCAGCTTGTTCCTTCTGCTTTTTTTATTTCCCATCTTATCTACTCATCCTCTGCTTCAAACAGCCAGAGTTTGGAATCAAAGTCGTAGCTCGTCTTTTGTTCAGAATCCTCTAAAAGCTGACCGCTGGAAGCGTCCGTGGTGACCAGCCCAACTCGCATAAGCTCAGCCCCTGTATAGACACTCCCCTCTAACCGATAGACTTTATCCACAACTAGTCCTTTCAGTTGCAAGCGCTGATGAGAGCGATTGACTTGATTGAGAACCTTGAAAGTGCCTAAAAGTGCCGTGTTCTGATCCTGACTGACAACCATCCAAGTTGTCTGCCCATCTCCCTTAAATGGCGACTGCAGTCGATAAAAAGTTCCATTATGAATCAGCTCTCGATGGCGCTTGTAAAAAGCTATTTGTTCCCTGACTTCAGCCAATTCTTCTAGGCTTAGCTGATTAAGATCCAGCTCATAGCCAAAGGTACCGAAAAAGGCTACATTGCCCCGCGTCTTCAACGGAGTCAGACGGTTGGTCTGGTGATTGGGCACGATGGAGACATGGGCTCCCATGGACGAAAGAGGGTAGAGAAGACTGGTTCCATACTGGATCTTCAAGCGCTCAATCGCATCCGAATCATCGCTGATCCAAGCTTGAGGAGCATAGTAAAGCATACCTGGATCAAAGCGGCCTCCACCTGAAGAGCAGGACTCAAATAACAATCTCGGATAGCGACTGATCAAACGCTCATACAAGTCATAAACACCCAAGACATAGCGGTGAAAAATCTCTCCCTGCTGATCGGCTGGCCAGGCAGCTGAGAAGACATCCGTCAGAGGGCGATTCATATCCCATTTGATATAATCCAGCTGCGCTTCCTCGATAACCGCTGATAGACGTTCAAAAATCTCATCCACTACTTCCGGCCGAGAATAGTCCAAAACAAACTGATAACGGCCATGGTGAGGCTGTCTACCTGGCACTGCCAGTAGCCAGTCGGGGTGACTACGGTAGAGTTGACTGTCCTTATTGACCATTTCCGGCTCAAACCAAAGACCAAACTTCATGCCCAAACCGTGAATTCGCTCTGCTAGCGAGCCCAGCCCCTGCGGCAGCCTGTCTAGATTGACAAACCAATCCCCCAACCCAGCACTATCGTTAGTCCGCTGGCCAAACCAGCCGTCATCTAGCACAAAGAGCTCCACTCCTACTTGCTGAGCCTTTTCAGCAAGATCCAGCAGCTGATTCTCACTAAAGTCAAAATAGGTAGCTTCCCAGTTATTGATGAGAATAGGACGAGCTCGCTCGCGCCAGTAACCCCTAGCTAGACGTCGACGAAATAGCTGATGAAAGACTTGACTCATGCTGTTGAGGCCCCGCTCAGAGTAAACCAGCAGAGCTTCTGGACTGGTAAAGAACTGACCCGCAGCCAGCTTCCATTCAAAACCGAAAGGATTGATGCCTATCTGCAGCCGAGTCACATCATAGGTGTCCACCTCAGCCTGAATGAGAAAATTGCCCGAGTACACCAAGGCCACTCCTAGTACTGGACCTGAAAACTCAGTCGTTTCCGGTCGCTTAAGAGCTACAAAGGGGTTGTGATGGGGACTGGAAATGCCGCGGGTTGACTCAATGGACTGAATCCCCTGCTGAAGCGGGTGCTCCTTGATATGGCGCTCCCGAGCCCATGCTCCTGATAGCTGCAGCCAGTCATAGTCAGCATCTAACAGATCCAGCGACAGACTAGCTAAGGATTCCAAGTAGCAAGTTTCCCTGCCTTGATTGATTACTTTGCTTGAACGAGCGATAACCGGCCAATCAGCAAAAATCGTATAAAACAGCTGAACTTCAACTTCTGTCAACTCATCTCGCAGGGTCAAGATAAGCGTCTTAGCCTCCTCTTGTGCCTCTGTATAAGTAGCGGGCAGCCCCTCTAAAGCTGGCTTACCATCTACCATCTGATGACTGACATAGACAAAGTCAGTAATACGCGAGCCAGTTTCCTGCCGCAGACAGATAGTGGGATGACGAAAGTCTGTCGTGCCGTATTCTGGAAATTCCTGCCGCACATGCTCCAAAGAATAGCGTAAATCCCCTTCTTTCCGATAGGTCGTCATGGGCCGATGCTGCAGCTCCACCAAATAAAAATAATCCCGCTCCGGTACATCTGCGCCGTAGTAAAGCTGCAAGAGTTTACCATCCTCCGAAACCCGAAAGATATAAGAAACCTCGCCATTAGTCAGATGAAATTGCCTGCACTCTTCGTTAAATAAAATACTAGCCTCATTCATGGTCTTCTCCTTTCGTAGTCCGCAATCATGTTTCTCCTTTCATTATAAAAAAGGCTACCCCTTTTGGTAAGCCTTTCTTTCTAGTATTATTTATCCAAATGTGACCTTTTACAGTTCCTGCCCCAGATGAGAGCTAGCCTTGCGAAAATTCAAGGGCGACAGACCACGTGCCTTCTTGAAGGCTTTTGAAAAACTCTGTGTTCCAGCAAAGCCTGTCTTATTGGCAATCTCTTCCACCGAAAGCTGGCTGCTCGTCAGCAAATCAGCTGCCATATTGAGCCGCAAATCATTACTGTACTCCTTAATTCCCTTGCCTACTTCATCCTTGAAAAGCCGAGATAGATAGGAAGGATGCAGCGCCACTTTCTGCGCCAACTCCTGTACAGATAGACTTTCTGGCAGATGACTGCTCAGCAGTTCCAAGACCTGCTGGACATAAGGATTGACTCGACGGCTTTCCGTGATTAAAGATGTCTGCTTAAGACGTTGGGACAAGAGCTCTAAGAAGCGATAAACTTGCCTTTGCAGAGCTAGTTCAGCTGTTATTCCGCTGCCCTCATAGGCCAGACTTTCAAAGACCAAGGCCTTAAATTCCTGCAAAGAAGTCAGCTCAAAAGACCATTGGCCTGACTGTAGTCCCAGAGCCTGCAGATAACGAGGCAAGAGGTGCCCACCCAGTCCCATCCAGACATAAGACCAAGGCTCTTCTCCATCAGCCTGATAAAAGACCGACTGACCCGGTGGCACCACAAAGCCCTGCCCTTCCTGCAAATCATAGCGCTGATTGCCCACGGAGTAAGTCCCCCGTCCCTCCAGTACGATATGAATGACATAAACATCCCAGACAGCCGGCCCAAAGCTATGATGGGCTTCCGTTTTTGAATAACCACAGAAGGCAAAAAAACAATCTTCTTGGCCAAACTGCATAGACTTAACCAAGGTCAGCGAATGCTCCATCAGCTTCTCCTTAGATTTAGATAATTTTTTTATCCTTATTATAAAACAAAAACCACTAAACAGCAACTGAATCTGATTAGTGGTTTCTTCATTCATCTTAGAAAGATTGGACGGATGGATTATGATTGAAGAGAGCATGGGTAGCCTTATAAATATGGTAGGCTGTTGCAGCATTATTCATAGTGTAAAGGTGTATGCCCGCTACATCTTGGGTCACCAAGTCAACAATTTGGTCCACAGCATAAGCCAGACCAGCTGCTCTCAGAGACTCTGGGTCATGTTCGTACTTATCCAGAATAGCCCGGAATTTTCTTGGCAGCTTGATATTCTCACAGGTCTTGAGCAGGCGCAGAGCCTGATTGCGGTTGAGAATGGGCATAATCCCGGCATGGATAGGCACCTCAATACCAGCTAAAATACACTTATCCTGAAAATCATAAAAGCGCTCATTGTCAAAGAAAAGCTGGGTCACCAGACTAGAACAGCCAGCATCCACCTTTTTCTTCAGATTTTGAATATCCGAAATCTGATTTGGAGAATCCGGATGGCCCTCCGGATAGCAGGCTCCGATGATGTCAAAGTGCGGTGCTTCTGTCTTGATGTATTCAATCAAGTCAGTCGCATAGGTGAAATCATCCTTAGGCGCTACATCTGGAAAAATATCCCCTCGCAAAGCTAAAATCTGATGGACACCAACCCGATCCAAAGACTGCAAGATATTGGACACCATGTCCTTGGTCAGATAGACCGCAGGTAAGTGAGCAATCGTCGGAATCTGGAGATCGTTGGCGATGAACTCTGTCAAACGAACCGTCGTCTCCTCAATGTCAAATTTATTATTGCTGGCTGTCACACTGATAAAGTGAGGAGCCAAATCTTGCATCTCTCTCAATGCCTGAAAAATCTTATCATTGCCTACTGCCGGATTGGGAGGAAATACTTCAAATGAGAGACTGGGTGTGTGACGACGAACCATATAACAAAAAGTTCCTTTCAATGATGGTAGCGATAGCTAAGGACAATCCTACAAAAACAGCTCCTGCAGGATTGTCAGCTCCGCTTCAATTTTGGTATGTTCCTCCATCAAGATCAATTTTTGAGGTTCGAGGAGGATTATTTCAGGTGTTGTCTAGCTGCTTTAGCTGCTTCTACTAAGCGCTCCAAGCTAGCCTTGGTTTCTGGGATACCACGAGTTTTAAGACCACAGTCAGGGTTAATCCAGACCTTGCTGCTTGGCACCTTAGCCAAGATAGCTTCGATAGTGTGGTCGATTTCCCCTTCATTTGGCACGCGTGGTGAGTGGATATCGTAAACTCCAGGACCTACTTCTGTCTGGAAGTTCTTAGCCTTGAGCTCATCCAGGATTTCCAAGTTGGAGCGGCTCGCTTCAAAGGAAATCACGTCCGCATCCATGTTGTCAATAGCAGGGATGATATCAGTAAATTCTGAGTAACACATGTGAGTGTGGATTTGCGTATCGGGAGCTACTGTAGAGTGTACCAAGCGGAAGGCTGGAATTGCCCAGTCAAGGTAATCTTCATACCAGTCACTGCGACGGAGTGGTAATTTCTCACGAAGAGCAGCCTCGTCGATTTGGATAATCTTAACACCAGCAGCTTCAAGATCAAGTACTTCATCCTTGATAGCAAGGGCGATTTGAAGAGTTGAGTCCTTGATAGAGATGTCTTCACGTGGGAATGACCAGTTGAGGATGGTAACAGGTCCAGTCAACATACCTTTGACAGGTTTGTCAGTACGGCTTTGTGCATAGCTAGACCATTTAACAGTGATTGGGTTGAGACGAGTCACATCACCCCAGATGATTGGTGGTTTCACCCCACGCATACCGTATGATTGTACCCAACCATTCTTAGAGAAGAGGTAACCTGACAGGTTTTGACCGAAGTACTCAACCATGTCATTACGCTCGAACTCACCATGCACCAGCACGTCAAAGCCGACTTCTTCTTGCCACTTGATCCATTCATCAATCTGCTCAGCCAAGAACTTGTCATAGTCTTCTGCTGACAGCTCGCCCTTGCGGAAGGCCAAACGTTTGGCACGGACTTCCTTGGTTTGAGGGAAGGATCCAATTGTCGTAGTTGGCAACGGTGGCAAATTGAGCGTCTTGTGCTGGATTTCCTCACGCTCTGCAAAGACCGGCAGGCGAGTGTAGTCAGCATCTGTCAAACCAGCGATGCGAGCAGCCAGATCCGCATTTTGCCCAACACGCTCTGCTGCAAAGAGAGCTTTGTTAGCAGCAAGTGCTTCTGCACCACCGCCATTGCGGATAGCATCCAGGTCACGGATTTCATCCAATTTTTCCACCGCAAAGGCAAAGTGGTTCAAGATTGCTGGTTCAAATTCTTCGTTAGCCGTTGTAAATGGCACATGGAGCAGTGAGCATGAGCTTGTCAAAACAAGATTTTCAGCTGGGATTTGCTCAAGCACCGCCAAGCTCTTTTCGTAGTTGTTGCGCCAGATGTTCTTACCGTTGACAATCCCTGCATAAAGAGTCTTATCAGCTGGGAAGCCACCTTTGACCAGTTCAAGAGTTTTCTTACCTTCAACGAAGTCAAGTCCGATAGCGTCAACTGGCAAGTTTACAAGGTCAGCATAAACGTCGCGAACGTCTCCGAAGTAAGTTTGAAGCAAGACTTCCAAGCCTTTCTTGTCAGCCAAAAGCTTCTTATAAAGGTCCAAGAAGAGAGCTTTTTCTTCTGCTGACAGGTCTTTGACCAGACTTGGCTCATCCAGCTGGATACGCTCTGCACCCAGCTCTGCTAATTTGGCAAAAACTTCTTGATAAGCTGTAGTCAGGGCATCTACAAAATCCGCTGCCACCACACCATCTTCAAAATCAGATACTTGCAGGAGAGTGAATGGGCCGATGACTACTGGACGGGTTACCAGTCCCAACTCTTTCGCTTCAGCAAATTCATCAAAAATCTTATGCCCAGCCAGCTTGACTTGGGTTTCTTTTTCAAATTTAGGAACGATATAGTGGTAGTTAGTGTTGAACCATTTCTTCATCGGAAGGGCACGGACATCCCCTTTTTCGCCCTGATAGCCACGAGCCAAGGCAAAATACCGCTCTAAGTCCGTCAATTCCAAGCCTTGAACAGATGACGGTACTACGTTAAAGAGAAGGGCCGCATCCAGCACATTGTCATAATGAGAAAAGTCATTTGACGGAATTTCAGTGATGCTTTTTTCTTTGACGATGTTCCAGTGTTTAGCACGCAACTCTTTGACCGCAGCCAGAAGCTCTTCTGCTGAGATTTCATTTCTAAAGTATTTTTCAGTTGTAAATTTTAATTCGCGGAATTCACCCAAACGTGGGAAACCAATGATAGTCGTTGACATAAACGTCCTCCAAAATTTTTCTTGATTTTATCTTAGCAGAAAATCTCCCCGCTGTATAATTGGAATTTTCCAGAGTTTTATATAGCCTAAAACTATACCTCCGAAGAAGGCCTATTGTTAAACCGCATCACTAATGCTCCCATGACCAAAAATTATGCTTTGTTATAGTCAAAACTTATGACTGTGACAGAAAAAAGCAAGCCCGAAAGCTCGCTAATTCTTGTTCTTCTCTTTGGGATAATTTTCAGATTCGCCACTCATGTCTTTAAAAACTCCGTTCACACCGCTTAGGTTATCTGGATTAATTTGCTTATTACTCTCCTTACTCATCCTGTGTAGGTCTTTTCCAGACATCCTTTTGAAGATCATAATACTGTTTAAATTCTTCCAATGAATTAACAGTATGCTCTTGACCATCAACGGAATATTTTGTCGGTATTCTCACATCTTTAAATAGATTTGTCCCATCTTTAACTAAGAGTTGAAGAAGAGGCAGATTATCTTCCAAGCTTGTTATATCTTTCAAAAGAGCGATCATTGAAGCATTTTTAGAAAAAATCTCCGCTGCCTTTGGATATTTAGTCCAAATCAAAGTATCAGAAGGCAGTCGCTTCTCAGATGATGAACGAATTCTCCAACTGTTTATAGAATAATCCGAATTAACGGATAGTAAATTCGTTTGTGTAAAAAGATTAACTGAGCTAGAATATTCTTTATCCCGCTCTTGCTCGTCTCCCGCCTCCACAATCTTACCGCTATTCAAATCAATAGATTTTCGAATGGAGGACTCTGCACCACCAATTTTCTGAATATAGAGGTCTAGAACTTCTTTTCCCCCACTGGTATAAATCTCGTTAGAAAGACTGATAGGCATATAATCCGTATCATAATCTCGAACCATCTTAAAGATATCATAATCCTTAGAGGTAAGGGTCTGATTTTGCGTATCATAAACTGTGATTCCCCAGTATTCCATCTCCTCTGGAATGTTATTTCTCACCCGTGCACCCTTAATCTTTTTATAATCTTTCACAATCTTTGTCTTTCCTACAAGTTTCTTCCCTGAAAATACCTGCTTATTAGAAGAGGTTAACCAATAATCCACAGAATTATCGTAATCCCACTTGACCACAATCGCCTTTCCGTCCTCAATGAACTCATATTCACTAATTCGCTGTTTTAAAACTGGTGCAAAGTACGGCTTAACAAAATAAGTAATGTAGCCTTGGTAAGCTAAATAAGGCAGTACAATAATGACTAGTAAGCCTCCGACGAGCCACTTGATTCTATTAGATACTTTTATCTTAAAAAACTTCATTACTGCACCTCCCTGTAGGTATTATTCCATAAGAAACCATACATCTCATTAGCTTCAATCAAGCCTGCTAAACCTGCATCTTTATTTTGAGAGACTCCCGCAATCTTGTTCATAATTCCATCTATGGAGCCTTCCCCAATCTTGTTCATAATCCCATCTATGGAGCCTGCTAAATCTTCATCCATATTTTGAAAAGCTTCCGCAATCTTGTTCATAAACTCATCTAATGAATCTACTGTTTCGACTAAATTTTCCATACAAGCTTTTACAAGACCTGCACAAGACTCTAGATTGTCTGTAACTGGCGCTTCGATAATACTATCCATCCCCTGAGAGATTTCTTCTGTCGAAGCATTAATACTAGCTTTGATACTTTGAATTCGCATCGGCTGAATGCGTTTAACTACCATTTCTCAACTCCTCCTTTGGTTTTAAGACACTGATAAACTCCTCGTAAGAGTGAACCACATGGTCTTTTCCATCCTTGGTCACCTCTCCATAAACTGTCAGATTATCAAATAAGTCTCGATCTTTAGGGATTAAGAGACTATATATATTTGAGAGGAGTTTGACATTTGTCTCATTGGTCAAGAAATACAGCTCGCCTTTCTTCTTCGTCATCAGCTCATAAGCTGCAGGGTATTCCTCCTTCAAGCGCCAGTCTGAAGACTGATTAATCACGGATTGTGAGAGATTAAGACAGGTGGTGTTATCTATAAAATCATCATTATAATAGTAATTTTTCAAACTTGTATAACGGTTAAATAAATATGTATACCTATTCTCAAGGGCAACTCCAAGTTCCTCCGGAACATCCTCTATTTTACCTGTTTCCATGTTAAAGAGGGCTTCCTTACGATCATGTCCTCCAGTTTTCTGGAGAACTACCTTACGATACTCTTGACCACTGTATGTAACAAAATTAATATAGGTACTTGAAACTGGAAAGTAAGAAACATCATAATCCGCAACAGCCTTCAGAAGATCATACTCCTTGCGAGGTAAATTATCCTGATTGGTGTCGTAAACCTGAATCTTCCAATACTCCCCCCAACTCAGATTCTTGACATCAAAGCGGTTATCATCATAACGATGAATCAAGCGTTTACTTTCTGTCGATAAGTAACGTTTCCCATAAATCGCACTGGTATACTCCAGTGGTTCTTCATTAGCTTCCTTCTCATTGCTGTGATTGACATATTTCCAAGAAATGACCAGTCCCTGTCTATCACCTATAAATTCATAAGAAGCTGGCTCCACCTCAGGAGTCCGCACCTTGTAACGGTCGTGTGTCATATAACGATATAAGGTATAGGCTCCATTAAGCAAAATTAGAAGGCTTAAACACCCCATAATGATTAGAATCTTTTTCCTGTTTGGTTTCATTGAGCTCCTCCTCAGTATTTACTATTTAGATACAGCTGATATTCTTCATAGCCATGTTTCACATTTTGGTCAGACGAAATCGGCAACTTTTCCAATACATTTCTAAAATCCTCACCTACCGCTCCAAGATACTCATCTAAGGAGCTAATCGTCGCAACCATTTCCTTAGATAGTTTTTTAATGCCATCTGTTGCAGCTCCTAGCTTCTCCGTGGCACTAGAAGAAATAAGGTCCGAAACGTTATGTTCTAACTCGCCACTCATATCCTTAAATGCACCATTCACACGGCTTAGATTATCCGGATTAATTTTCTTATTACTCATCGGCTGTCTCCCATGTCTACTTTATAAAGGTTTTTTAGAGCTGGATGCTGCTCCAACCAGGCATTCGCCTCTTGGCTGTTATGAATCTGAACATCTGAGACTTTCCCATCTTCATTCAGTCCATAAACAGTTAGGAGGTCTTCTCCCTTGGGCGCGAACCAATGTAACAAGGTATCAAACCACTCATCCGGTGTGACCTTATCTGGACGGATATAAAGCGACCAATCCTGATTGATGAGTTTATCTTCTAGGTCCGGATAAAGACTATAGAGATTGATGTTAGGGTCTGGGACTTGTCCTTCAAGCTTAGTTGTGTCGATCTCATTTGAAGGATCAAAATAACCCTTAGCATGTAGAACCTTGTCATAATTTGTTGTTCTAGCGGTATCGCTTATATCAGAGTTCCTTCCAAACTTTGTGTCTTTTGGAAAATCCACTACTTCTTCGGTCTCCACATTGAGATAGACATCTTTGTAAATTCGATTCTCTTCATCCGATAAATCACCGATTGTCAACCTAAAATAGTGAGTACCCTCAACATAATAGGAGTCAACTAGATTTGTAGGAATGCTTTTCTGATTGTAGCTTCGTACTGCCTGATATAGGTCAATCTTTCGTTCGGGCAAGCCCTCCTCGTCTAAATTATACAAAATCAAGTTCCAATACTCTCCCTCCATCTGGAGATGAGGAACAGTATGTAGCTTTTTTTCATCCTCTACTATAAAAGTCTTATACTCATCTGTGATCGCATATGTTTTACTGACAAATAAACTACCTTTGTTTGTAGACTCAATGACATATTGGTTCTTATCTCCAAATAGTTGAAAATCTGATTTTTCCCTGGCAGTTCTCATTCTATACTCTTGTTCTTTTGGGGGTTGACTGGGCTTCAAGAGAAGAAAGAAACAAGATCCTGTTATGACTAGAAAAAGAAGAAGGAGAGACCAGAGGACTTTCCGATTCTTAAATACATGTTTTTTCATAAAATTTTCCCCTTTTTTATTTTTAATTTTCATCTCAACTAGCTAGACCAACGAGTAAAACAAAACTAATCAGAAGCCTTTCCAATCTGTTCTTCATTTCCTTTTATTTTTCGCTTCATTTTTCCTCCAATCAATAAAGACATTCGTAATTCATCATTTCTCCTCGTTTAAGCATAAAACTGCGGGAACGCAGCAAAGATGAAATAGTAAACTTTTCACCGTCGCAATCACTACTTCAAAGGCGATTCAACCTTCTTCTTGGTCAAAACACGGTTTTCCTTTTCTCCGCACAAGTTCATATAGCGTTGCCATAAAGCAGGCTCTGAATCATAAGGCGGCGTAGCTGTCAGTGTAATCAGACTGATTTGCGCAAATGATGACATTCGTCCAGACAAAGCCTTCACAAACCAATGTCCTGCATCATTTTTGCCAAATCAAACTGAGAAAAATCAACTTCCTCTGAAGGCATAGCTTCATCTTCAATTTGGCACGACAAGCTCCCCTTATAGCGGGTCAAAGCGCTGTGCAAAGCTTGATAGGTGACAATCGTAATCGTTTTAGGTTCTTTCAAATTTTGAGACAACAAGGCCTTTGCTTCTGATGGAGTCTCCAAAAATGCCTCTTTAATGCGCTCAGCCCATTGCTCCCTTATCGTAATCGTGGGCACCAAAACGAGGGCCGGCTTATTAAAGCGCCTGATGAATTCAATTCCTAAAGTTGTCTTGCCCGAACCAGGTGCTGCGCTTATATGGACACGACCATCTGCCATATAGCCTTGACTCCTATCCAAAATACGCTTTTGATAATCTCGCCACTGCCCTTTAAACTGCAATTTTTTCATATCTTCGTCACCATTTTTCTTTTCAAATTTCTATATTTCTTGGTGAATATAGCACAAAGAGCTTGTTAATCTTTCTTCTTGTGTCTATCTACAGACAGTATATACAGAAAGACTGCTGCTTGTCAAATCTCTATCATATTCTACTACCCCTAGTGCAATTTTCTTGCTCTCTTCGGTCTCTATCTGCCCACGATATGTTATACTATTATCATGCACAAGAAAACGGTTATTGATTTTAAAGAACTGGGTCGGCGTTTGATTTTCAGCCAGCCCATTAAAGAGCTCAAAACGCGCAAGCTGACTGAGGTCAGAGCGATTCTGCACGAGATAGAGGACTGGCAGAAAAAGGGATTTTATGCAGTGGGCTATGTCAGCTACGAAGCTGCCTCCGCTTTTGAGGAAAAACTACAAGTTCACGAAGCCCCTCTACTAGGCGAATACTTGATTTACTTTACCATTCATGACAGAGCTGAGGAAGCACCATTCCCTTTGGCTTACGACGAGGTGGAGATGCCGGCGCAATGGCAGAGCCTGACGACTGAGCAAGAGTACGAAAAGGCAATCGGAACCATTCACCACCATATCCGTCAAGGCGATACTTATCAGGTCAACTACACGGTGCAGCTAGGCGCAGAGCTTAATCCACAGGACAGCTGGGCTATCTACAACCGTCTGGTCGTCGAGCAAAACGCCGCCTACAATGCCTATGTAGAACACGATAATCAGGCAATCTTATCCATCAGTCCTGAGCTCTTTTTCGAGGAGCACCAAGGTGAGCTGACAACGCGGCCGATGAAAGGTACTACCAATCGCGGTCTGACGGTCACTGCAGACTTAGAACAGGCTGCATGGCTCCATCAGGATCCTAAAAATCGGGCGGAAAATATGATGATCGTTGACTTGCTGCGCAACGACATGAACCGCATTTCAGAGATTGGCAGTGAACGAGTCGAGCAGCTGTGTCAGGTCGAGCAGTATTCTACAGTCTGGCAGATGACCTCTACCATCAAGAGCCAGCTACGACCTGAGATTGGCCTAGGAGAAATTTTTGATGCGCTCTTTCCGTGCGGCTCTATCACAGGCGCTCCAAAGATTTCGACCATGGCTATCATCAAGGCGACAGAAAAAGCCGCTCGCGGAGTCTACTGCGGTACAGTCGGCATCTGCCTGCCAGACCAGAGACGGATTTTCAATGTGGCCATCCGCACCATTCAGCTAGAAGATGGCAAGGCTATCTATGGTGTCGGTGGAGGTATCACTTGGGATAGTAGTTGGCAGGGTGAATACATCGAAACCCAGCAAAAATCTGCCGTCCTCTATCGGAAAAATCCGCAGTTTGTTCTGATTACGACAGGGAAGATTGAGAAAGGCCGACTGACCTTCCAAGACCAACATCTGAAACGACTACGGGAAGCCGCTCGTTACTTTGCTTATCCATTTGATGAGGAAAAACTGAAGGTAGAGTTGAACCAAAGCCTAGCAGAACTGGATCCAAGTACGGACTACCGCCTGCGGATCTCCATCGAAAAATCTGGAAAAATGACCTGCAAGCTAGAAAAGCTACAAGCACTCCCAGAAGCTTTCTGCAAGGCCATTCTAGTCCTACAAAATGCCAACTTACAACAGCCTTTCACCTACTTTAAAACCAGCTATCGGCCACATTTAGACCTAGGCCAGCAGGAGCAGATTTACTACAATGCCCAAGGACAGCTGCTGGAAAGTTCCATCGGTAACCTAGTCCTCCAGCTGAACGGCTACCTCTACACGCCACCAGTTGAGCTAGGGCTTTTGGACGGCATCTACCGCCAGCATCTCTTGGCAACAGGTCAGGCCACAGAAAGAATCCTCAGCCTAGACGACTTAAAATCAGCAGAAAAAATCTACGCCTGCAACGCACTGCGAGGCCTTTATGAATTGAAAATAGATGATTAGAAATCGACCTTTCGATTTCTTTTTCTATAGGTCATACTCAGCTCAACCAAGCAGTATAACTGCTATTTCGAGATTTTAGAAATATTTTAGAATTGCTTGATGAATACTTAATAAGTGTCCGATATACTAGATGGTGAGGAAAGGACTTCCAAGAATAAATCAAAAAGGAGAAGTAAAACCATGGAAAATATTTTAGTTTTACAAGGGGTCAGCAAAAAGTTCGGCCAGCAGCAAGTTCTGAGCGATGTCAATCTGACCATCAAAAAGGGAGACATCTACGGTCTCATCGGTAAAAACGGGGCTGGTAAAACCACTCTGATCAAAATCATGACCCAGCTGATGCATGCCAGCAACGGAACCGTGTCTCTCTTTGGTTCCAGCAATCAGGCCGAATGGACACAAGCCCTCAAGCGGGTCGGCTCGGTCATTGAAACGCCCGTTGCCCACAACCACTTGACCGCCTACGAAAATCTCAGCTACTACTGCAAACTGCGTCAGATTCCTAATGCCGATAAGGCCATCCAAGAAACGCTCAACTATGTAGACCTGACGGACACTGGCAAAAAGAAATTTCGTGACTTCTCCCTCGGGATGAAGCAACGCTTGGGCATTGCTATCGCCCTACTATCCAAGCCAGATCTGATGATTTTAGATGAGCCTATCAACGGACTAGACCCTGTCGGCATCAAGGAATTTCGCCAGCTCGTCCAAAAGCTCAATGAAGAGCTGGGCATGACCTTTGTTATTTCCAGTCATATCCTATCTGAGCTCTACCTAGTCGCCATGCGCTTTGGTATCATCGACCAAGGACGCATGATCAAGGAAATTTCCAAGGCTGAATTTGAAGAGCAAAGCGAAGATTATATCGTCTTGAAAACGGATCATTTGGAGGAAGCCAGCCAGCTGCTCCAAGATCAATTAGGCTACCGCATCAAGGTGGTCAATGCTCTCAATGAGATCCATGTCTTTACCCATTCGCACAACATCAACAATATCGTAAAAGAGCTAGCCACAGCTGACTTAGTCATTCAAGAAATCTACTATGCACGGCAAAATCTAGAAAATTTCTTTACAGATTTACTTGATCAAAACCAGGGAGGTCTATCATGATTCAAACCATTCGCGCTGACTTTTACCGCCTCTTCCACTCCAAGGGCTTTTGGATTACCGAGCTCGTTTTGCTAGCCAATATCCTGCTCGGTGCCATCTATAAAGTTTCGAGCAGATTTGGAACATCCATTGAGATGGATGGACAAAACGTCGCTCAGCAAGTACCAGTAAAAATGACAGGTATCAATGCCCTTGCCCATTTCTCTGGAAATTCTGACAGTATTATATTTTTCACTCTCATTGTCGTCTGCCTCTTATTAGGTGTGGACTTGTCCCGTAAGCTTTATAAAAACAGCCTCGCTCACGGTATTTCACGGACAGAGTTCTTCCTATCTAAAACTTTGGTCTCCTTTGTTGTCGCCATCTTCCAATTCATCCTCTTGCTAGGGCTATCCTTCATCATCGCTAGCGCTATCAACGGAATTGGGACAGCTCCGACAGGTTTCTTTGGCCAATTTTTGCTAACTATTCTCGTCCAACTCATTGTGACCATCGCTTGGATTGGCATCGTGTCTTTCGTCCTCTATCTCAGTCATTCTATTGCCGCGGTCTTTATTACCTATTTTGTCGGAAGCGCCCTGCTCGTCTTTCCAGTCTTACTCTATCCTCATATAGAATTGTTCCGCTATTTAACCTTACGATTTGGAATAGAGATGGCTGCAGATCCTGCTGTAGTTTTGCGAGCTAGTTTAGTCGCGATTGGCATAGCAGTCTTCTTCCTAGGCAACAGCCTCCTCATTTTCAAGAAAAAAGATCTCTAAAAGCAAACAATCAGCTAATCTTCTGACTAGCTGATTCTTTTTTATAAAGCCACAATCAATTTAAACCAATCGTCCTCTGCTTGAATACTCAAATCACCACCTAAGATTTCGACCAACTGCTGGGTGATATAAAGCCCCAGACCAGAGGATTCCTCACTACTGGAGAGGTTTTCAGAATAGAAGCGATTGGTTAGTTTATCCAGATGCAAAATAGGCTTCTGAACCTTATTTTTGACCCGAAAAATAACCTTTTGTCTTTCTTTTTTCAGACTGATGCTGGCTGCTTCTCGGCCATGTTTGAGGACATTGCTGAGCATGTTCTGGATGATTCGATCAAAGATATCACTGTCCGTTTCCAGCAGCAGATTTTCAGACAAATCCACATCTAAATCAATCCCTGCTCGCTGAAAGGCATCATAGTAGGCAAAGAGTTGCTGGGTAACCAGCTGGGATAGGTCTACTCGCTCCAACTTCGGTCGAATAGCTCCTTCCATCAAGCGACGGTATTCCATCAGAGCCTCCAAGCGTCTAGATACCATACCCAGATTATCCGCAATCTTTTGCAGCTGCTGGTCCATCTGGTCCTTATCAGCGTCCTTGAGTAGCTGTTGCGTATAGCCACTAGCAATGGTCAGCGGTGTTCGGATATCGTGGGCAATATTGCTGATAGCCATGTCCAAGGTTTTCTTTTCCTGCTGGGTCACAAAGGACATCTTATCAATTTCCTGAAAAAGCTGCTCCACCTCGTTAGTCAGTGCCACCAGACTCGGAGCTTGATCTCTTAAAGTCAGCCGAATCTGACTTCCTGTGCGACGTTTGGCACGGATCTGGCTGGTCAGACTACGAATCGTCAGATGATAGCGAACCAGCATGATTGACAAGAAGAGTATGAGCACAAAGGCTATAATCAACCACATAGCTAATCCTCCTTGAGCCGCACGCCCAGACCCCAAATGGTCTCGATATAGTCTGTCGAACGATCCAGCTGGGCTAATTTCTTACGGAGGTTACTGAGATGGGCATTGAGCGTATTATCACCTGGCAGATAGGTCTCCTCCCAGACCGACTCATACAGCTCCTCCTTGGTAAAAATCTTTTTAGGATGAGCCAGCAAGGTCTGGAAGATCTGAAACTCCTTTTTCCCTAGCCGCATGGACTGGTCACCAAAAGCAATTTCAAAAGTATCTGGCAGGAGGCGGATGTTTTTAATCAAGGTCTCCCCAGTAGGCTTGGGCTGAGACTGCTGACTACCTCGCAGTTGGACAGTGACACGCGCCGCCACTTCGTCTAGATTAAAGGGCTTGACAATATAATCATTGGCGCCGTCCAGCAGATACTGGCTCACGAGACTCTTTTCGCTCAGAGCTGTCAGCATGACCACTGGCACCTGACTGGTCTTGCGAATTTCCCTCAGCACTTCATCACCATTTTTGCCTGGCAGCATAATATCCAGCAGGACTAGATGAATATCTTCTTCCGCAAAAATCCTCAGTCCCTCGGTCCCAGAATAAGCTGAAAACACGACATGCTCCTGCGTAAAGAGATTTTTTAAAATCTCATGAATATCATTGTTGTCTTCAATTAGTAAAAGATTGGCCATCATCATTCTCCAATAGCTTGATAAAACTAGTGTAGCAAGGATGAGCCAGCAAGTCAATCAAATATAAAAGATACAAAAGAAAATCCAACGCAACAAACGTTGGATGTTGATTTTTATTTGACAGACGCGCCATTCGTCGCAATGACTTCCTTATACCAGTCAAAGGATTTCTTCTTGGAGCGCTTGAGTGTTCCCTTACCTTCATTGTCCCGGTCCACATAGATAAAGCCATAGCGCTTCTTCATCTCACCAGTTCCGGCTGATACCAGGTCGATACAGCCCCAGGTCGTGTAGCCCCACAGCACCACGCCGTCCTCATTGATGGCTTCCCGCATGGCCTTGACATGGGCCGCCAAGTAGTCAATACGGTAATCATCAGCCACATAGCCATTTTCATCTGGAGTATCCACTGCACCCAGACCATTTTCCACGATAAACATGGGCTTTTGATAGCGATCCCAGATGGTATTAAGCGTAATGCGCAGGCCCAGAGGGTCGATCTGCCAGCCCCACTCAGAAGCTTCCAAATAAGGGTTCTTGAGAGAAGCAAAGATATTGCCCTCCGTCAGCTCATTGACCTTAGGGTCGCCCGAAGCTACCCGGCTAGAGTAGTATGAGAAGGAAATGAAGTCCACCGTATGCTCCTTGAGCAGCTGCAGGTCTTCTTCTGTCATTTCGACAGTGATGCCCTCGCGCTCCCAAGCTTTCTTGGCATAGTTAGGATATTTACCACGCGCCTGCACGTCAATGAAGAAATAGTTTTCTCTATCTTCCTGCATGGCCGCCCAATAGTCAGCTGGATGAGCTGTATTGGGATAGTATTGACCCGCCGCTAGCATACAGCCGACCTTGTTTTCCGGGTCAATCTCATGAGCCAGCTTGGTGGCAATAGCTGACGCGACCAGCTCATGATGGGCTGCTTGATATTTAACCTGTTCTTCATTTTCACCTTCTTCAAAGCAAAGCCCCGCCCCCATAAATGGTGCATGCAGAATCATATTAATCTCATTGAAGGTCAGCCAGTATTTGACCAAGCCCTTGTAGCAGGTAAAGAGAGTGCGGCAGAGACGCTCGTAAAATTCAAGCATCTTACGGCTACGCCAACCGCCATATTGCTCAATCAAGTGCATGGGACAGTCAAAGTGAGTAATGGTCACCAAGGGCTCAATGCCGTACTTGTGGCATTCCTTAAAGAGGTCTTCGTAAAATTTCAGGCCTGCTTCATTAGGCTCCAGCTCATCTCCCTTAGGGAAAATCCGGCTCCAAGCAATGGACAAACGATAGGTCTTAAAGCCCATCTCGCCAAAGAGGGCAATGTCCTCCTTGAAGCGATGGTACATGTCAATGGCTTCCTTGGCTGGATAGAAATAGCCTTCCTCGAAGTCAAACATCTTTTTTTTACCCGTGATGATGGCCAGACGGTCCTCACCAATCGGCACCACATCTACATTGGCCAGCCCGCGACCATCCGCAGCATAAGCGCCCTCACACTGGTTGGCAGCTGTCGCTCCGCCCCACAAGAAACCATCAGGAAAAGTCAGTTTTTCAGTCATATTTCTACTCGCTTTCTTATTTTGATTGTTCATTTACTTATATTATACCGCAATCTCAAAACCTTTACTTGTAAAATGATGCGAAATAGTAATACTATTCTAGTTTTTGCCAACTTGTTTTCACTCTGATTCTTTCCCCAGCTCTTTAAAATAAACTCATCTTTTCCAATGAGCACAGACATCAAACAAGGTCTTTCTGCAAACTGAGAAAAAGAAAAAAAGAAGACTGAAAAAACAGTCTCCTCCTATTCCTTTTAAATCAAGGCAGTGATTGCAGTCACCAGACCAAAAATGATACCTGGTGCATTTGCTGCTGCAAGCGGAATGTCTCTTTCTT
The DNA here is from genome assembly GCF_902460385.1 of Streptococcus sp. Marseille-P7376. Lineage (NCBI taxonomy): Bacteria > Bacillati > Bacillota > Bacilli > Lactobacillales > Streptococcaceae > Streptococcus > Streptococcus sp. Marseille-P7376. Next base: position 33,873 of record NZ_CABPTS010000003.1, on the reverse strand, counting down.
GCTTGAAAAGGCCGTAGTAGACCCAGAGACTACAGTTGATGGCCGCAACGAGTGGTTGAATGAAATTTCCTTTTTGCCCAGCTAGATTATTCATGATTTGTGGAAAATAAGACACATACATCATCACGGACATAAAAGTTGCAACCCAACCCAGTATTTTCACTTGGTTTTCAGTCATTTTCAAAACCTCTTTCATTTTTTCGTTTTATATTTTATAACGATAAACCAAAACAATCAAGTATTTTATTGCTTTGTTATGAAGATGTAAACTATCACAATCTTGTGATAAGGATAAAACCAAGCAAAAAGACCGGAATACTCCGATCTTTTTAACTTCTGCTCTAAGAAAATCAAAGAATAAACAAGGCGGAACCAAGTTTGATGGCAAATCTTTGCTCATCAAACTACGAAAAATCCTTTGGGACTTTTTCTAGGCTCCGCACTAGATTCCATCATTGAAAATTAAGGTTTCAATGATGGAATCGTCGGAAGTAAACCTCCGAATGAAGTCTACAAATTTAAAATTTGATTTTCGACGAGAAGAATTATTTAATTGCGCGTGATTGCAATCCTTCTTCTTCCAAGAAGAGGCGGAATGGTACGAGTTCTTCTGCTTCGTATTTTTCCTTGAAGGCTTTGATGGCTTCTTCTGGGTGAAGTTTTGGATCCAATTCAAGTACTTCTACTGGAAGCGGACGGTGTTGCGTGATGCGGGCATCGATGACAACAGTTTTACCTTCTTTGTTGAGTTTTACAGCTTCTGCAACGACTGCGTCAATGTCTTCGATGCGGTCTACTGTAAATCCAACAGCACCTTGTGCTTCAGCGATTTTCGCGTAGTCAGCGTTAGGGAAGTCAACACCAAACAAGTGTTTGTTGGTATCTTCGTATTTATTCTTGATGAAGGCATACTCAGCGTTTGAGAAGACAACATTGATAACTGGAAGGTTGTATTGAACGTTTGTAATCACGTCTGGGTAGCACATGTTGAATGCACCGTCACCCATGATGTTCCATACTTGGCGATCTGGATTGTCTTTCTTAGCAGCGATACCACCAGGAAGGGCGATACCCATTGTCGCAAAGAGTGGAGATGTGCGCCACATGTTCTTAGGTGTCATGTGAAGGTGACGAGTTGATGTTTGAGTTGAGTTACCTACGTCAATTGAGTAGATAGCGTCTTGGTCAGCATGTTTATTGATAGCATTGTAAACTTGGTACAATTGCAACTCACCCTCAGTTTTACCTTCGAGTTTGTTCATGTAATCACGCCAGTTTTGGTTGTTCTTAACGTTTGCACGCCACCATGGAGTAGACTCAACTGCGTCTACCTTATCAAGAATAGCTTGTGCTGCTTGACCTGCATCACCAAGGATAGAAGCATCAAGGGCATGACGTTTACCAAGTTTGTAAGGGTCGATATCGACTTGGATGAATTTTTCAGTATTCTTGAAGGCTTCGTAAACTTCAGCAAACGGGAAGTTTGAACCAAGGAAAAGAACTGTGTCTGCTTCGAAGACCACTTCGTTGGCTGGTTTCCAACCAACACGGTAAGCAGAACCTGTCAAACCTTCGTAGTTCCACTCAAAAGCTTCAAAGTTTTTACCAGTTGTGATGATTGGTGCTTTGATTTTACGTGACAATTCTGTAATCACTTCACCGGCTTTGACACCACCAAATCCAGCATAGATAACTGGGCGCTCAGCCTTGTTCAAAATTTCAACAGCTTTGTCGATTTCAGTTTCGTTCAAAGCAGGAGCGATGAATGAACGCTCGTAAGAACCTGATCCGTAGTATGAGTTTTCGTCGATTTCTTGGAAACCGAAGTTTACTGGAATTTCAACAACAGCTGGTCCTTTTTTAGATACTGCAGCACGGCAAGCTTCGTCGATTACTTTTGGCAATTGCTCAGCGTAAGCTACACGTTTGTTGTAAACTGCGATACCATGGTACATTGGGTTTTGGTTTAGCTCTTGGAAAGCATCCATGTTGAGTTCGTTGACTGGACGTGATCCAAGGATAGCAAGGAATGGAGTGTTGTCCATAGCTGCATCGTAAACACCGTTAATCAAGTGAGTCGCACCTGGACCACCTGAACCAACTGCAACCCCGATTGAGCCGCCGAATTTAGCTTGCATAACCGCTGCAAGAGCACCTGTTTCTTCGTGGCGAACTTGCAAGAAACGGATATCTTTGTCTTCAGCCAAAGCATCCATGAGTGAGCTGAGTGTTCCTGATGGGATACCGTAGATCGTATCTACGCCCCATGTTTTCAATACGTTGAGCATTGCTGCAGATGCAGTAATTTTTCCTTGAGTCATGATAACTCTCCTTCAAAAATTTTAATGATTCGTTGAAAACTTTCAGACAATATAATGAAAACGTTTCAACAAATCTTACTATATCAATTTATCATCTTTTGACCCTCCTGTATAAGAATATGCTCAATAAAGCTTGATAACTATTACATAACAAAAATAAGATTTTTCTGATTTTTCTAATGTATTTTATAATAGATTTCAGAAAAGGCTTAAAGTGGACATTAGCTGCAGCACTTCCGCGCTTTAAAATAATAGTGCTAGCCAGAACAAGCTAGAAATTTGCTTGTAAAAAATGTTATAATAGCGCTAGAAAACCTGAAGAAATCATGAAATCATAGGTGAAAATATGCTAAGAGAAGCGACTCCAAATGAATTGGAAGAATTACTACATTTATACCTCTCCCTGCACGAGACTGCCATCCCAGAAAAGAATCCTGCTTTACAAAAAGTGTGGCAACGGATGATAGACGATCCAGATCATCATATTATTGTCAAGATAGTTGATGAGAGAATTGTTTCCTCTTGTATTTGTGTCGTGATACCTAATCTCACAAGAGGGCTACGTCCCTATGCCTTGATAGAAAATGTCGTCACCCATCACGATTTTAGAGGCAGAGGCTATGCTACTGAATGTCTTGATTTTGCTAAGAAAATAGCGACTGAAACAAATTGCTACAAAATGATGCTACTAACGAGCTCCAAGCAAGAGAGTACCTGGAATTTTTATAAACATGCCGGTTACAATCACCAGGATAAAACCGCCTTTATCCAATGGTTAGAATAAGGCAGCCATGAGCGTCTAAAGAATATAGAAAAACGAGTGTGACTTTGTTGCCACACTCGTTTTAAAATTTCTGGATTAACCGATGGAAATATACCGCCTGTTTCCGCTATAAGAGAGATAGGAAATCCATCTCATACCATCCGCATCAAGTACTCGATCGTAATGAACCGATTCCCCAGCTGTGTAATAAGCCAATTCTGGACTGGACTGCTTGGGTTCTGCTTTGATAGAGGAGCGTTTGGTGAAATAGTAAGTTCCCTGAGCAGGAAGACTTGGCTTGCTTTGGGATGAATTTGACGGAGCCGTCGCATAATTCCCACCTTCAAAGCCATAATATTCTTCCAAACTTAAACCAGAACGATAAATGTCCGGAGCTTCTTGACCAATATAGCGAATATGCCAAGCTTCAGGCATATAGCCTGTCGAAGCTTCCTTGCCAGGCTGATAGCGAACGACAAAGCCATATCGATGGGCATTATTTTTTAGCCAAGTGCTTGCTGCGGTATCTTCCAACAGATTGCCAGACTTATCTGTCAAGTCAAAAACGAGACCTGTTTGGTGCTCACTATAGCCAGGACGGGCAGAATAGCGGTCCGCTGCGGCTTGACCATCCGTATTTACATAATGCTGGTACAAGTTTCTTTGATAGTCATAAGATCTGAAGCCGCTGTAGCCATAGCCAACATTATAACCTTGCGCTATCATATCATTTCTCAGACGGACAAAGGCTTCCTTGGCAGTTGGATTTTCACCAGGATTATAGTTTGAAGCTAGTGGATGTTTTTTATTTGCAATGACAATCTCATTATATTTCCCCTGAACATAGTAATAAGATCCATTGTAGCGAACTTTCTTTATAAAGGCTGCATCTATATTTGCTGTCGTCTTGGTGCCGCCAACGCCGACCATATGACCATCATCCTGAACATAGTAGAGATGGATGTTGTATTCACCTGTGGAATACTTGTGGTCGCGTAGATTGACCTGCGCCTTGTAGGTGCCATCGGCTTGCTTAGCCGCTGTGTACCAGATAAGATCGTCCTGACCCTCGGCACTAGACCAGGTCGGAAGCTTGACTTCCTTTATGCCATAGCCATTCTCGACTTCAGAAACCACCACTTCAAAAGTGCCCGTCTGTTGATTGTTGTTCTGGATGGTCAACTTGCCCTTTGGAGCTGCCAGAGAAACTGTCGTCTTGGTACCGCCTACGCCGACCAGCTGATTGTCTGCCAGTAGATAATAAAGGTGGATATTGTACTCGCCCGTGGAATACTTATGATCACGGGCAGCGACGCTGATCTTATAGGTCCCATCTACTTGTTTTTTAGCATCATACCAGATGATATCGTCCTGCCCATTAACGCTGAACCAAGTGGGCAGGGCTACTTTTTTGATGGGCTTAGGAGCTGAGATATTGGTTACATGCACATCGAAGCTACTAGCATTTGAATCTACATTTGTAATAGTGAGGGTGCCTTGGGGAGTGTCGCTTATAGGATTCTGAGGCTCTGCTTGACTTAATTTTTCAATCGCAGCATAGCGCCGAATACCACTGTAAGATTTGTAACTAATCCATTGGTAACCATCTGTAGTCAAAACTCTGTCATAAAACACCTTATCTCCAGCATTTACATAGAATTGAGTCGGTGCAGTCGCTTTAGGCTCATTTTTTACTTCTGTCCGTTTTGTATAGGTATATTGTCCTTGACTTGGTAAGCTTTGCTTCGGTATCTGCTGTTCTTCACTACTTGTAGTTCCTGCAGCCGCAACCATACGAACAGTCGTATCAACCGCAACAGTGCTACTTTCTTTTTCGTCCGCTGCTCTTGTTGCTTCAGTCTCCAGTCTAGCAGATGGAGTTGATGTGTCCGCTGCACCCTCGCTCATTGTGGAAGGATTTTCTGCTTGCATCGGTAAATCTGAAGTTGAAACTGACGATTCAGACTTTTCTTTTTCTGTTGCGACCACTTCTTCTTTTTGCTCTGTCACAGCTTGAACTACTGTGAGTTGGTTGGTTGCCTCTTCTTTCATGCTATCAAGGTTCTGATTTGCTATTTCTACTGGATTAGCAGCCAGACTATCTGCAAATGCAGGCCGCCCCGTCAAAAAGAGGATACAACCAATCAAAACGGAAGCTGCGCCAAATGAATATTTCCGTATGGAGAAGCGTTGTAGTTCACGACCAAACATCCTGTGTTTCATACTCCTATCCTGCTTTCTAATAAATCTTCACTTATATTTTATACCTTTCAAAACCATTCTCCAACACACAACTGTAACATTTGTAATCTTTTCGTAACATTTAGCGCGCTTTTTATATAGGTATCTAAAACGCTCCAATCTTCATTCAGACTGGAGCGTTTTTTTGCTAATATGAAAATCATTTTTCCTAAGAGCACTTAGAGATAGGGTTGGAGGGCTTTTGATAACCTTTCATAGCCGGCGATTGTCAAATGCAAGCCATCTGTGGTAAATTCCTCGCGCAATTGGCCACTTTCATCTAAGAAGGTATCATAAAGGTCGATAAACTGGACATTCGTATAGATACTTGCTAGGTCTCGGTAAGCACGATTGAGGACTCGAATCTTCTCGTTCGTTCGGATGTAAACCGTCCCTTTATACTGTTCCTTCTCATTCACAGGAAGAACTGACAAAAGCTGGAGCTGGGTCAAAGGATAGTCCCTTGCCAAACTTTGAATAATGCCCTCCAAGTTAGCCAAAGTCTCTTCTTGAGGTATTTCTTTACCGAGATCATTGGTTCCGATCAGGAGAAAGACCTTATCCAGAGCCTGCCCAAAAAGATGGGCATCCAGATGTTCAAGCAGTTGGTCTGTTTTATAGCCACGAATCCCTCGGTTGAGCAGCGTTTTAGGACTTTGTAGCAACTCATTCAGAGGATAGTATTCCACAATCGAATCACCGATAAAAATAATCGCTGGCTCTTTTACCGAAAGCTGATTCAAGTCCCGATAATTTTTCCGAATCTTTGCCTGCTCATTTAAAAGCCACTGTTCTAATAGTTGAACTGCCATTTAAACTCCTTTTTCTAAGTATTGCTCAATCACCTGCAAAACCCCGGCTTCTGTATTGGCTGGTGCCAAGCGACTGGCAATGCGCTTAATCTTCTCATCTCCATTTGCCATGGCGTAGGAGAAATCCGCCAATCCCAGCATTTCCAAATCATTTTCGCTGTCGCCAAAAGCCATGATTTCCTTACTTCCGATTTGCCACCGGTTCATGAGCTGACGAAGCCCCCAAGCCTTATGGACGCCTTCTTGGATAATATCAATCGCGCCGTAACCACTGGTCACCGCACTCAATCGTCCAGAGAAGTCTTTGTTGATTTGTTGCGTGATTTCTGTTGCTTTCGCTTCATCCACCATAATACTCATCTTCAGCACTTCTTCAAAATGGTGATTTTGCAGACTGGGCATGAAATTCATCTGTTTATAAAAATGACGAGCCATCTCATCTGTCATAACCTTGTTTATCATAGGGAAATCTGTGCCGTCCTGAACAAAACCACCCTTTGTAGATGTCACAACTAAATGAACATCTCGTTCTCGGCCATGGAAATAATCCAGTGTGTCCGCAATCAAATCAGACTGCCAGAAGGTCCCCATCATCATTTCATTCTTTTCAAAGATTCTGGCTCCATTGGCGACAATCAGGGTCATATGCTCTGTCAAATCACCCAATAATAAGCGCATTCGTTGGATTTCATTGCCTGTTGCAACGACAAACTTGATGTCTCGCTCCTCCAGCTGATCCAAGACAGCTGTTAGACGCGGCAAGTCCAGCTCCCCTCTCGCATCCAAAAGCGTGCCGTCCATATCCGTAGCAATCATTTTAATGGTCATATTTTTACCTCAAGCAAGTCTTGCTCTTTCTGTCATAATCTTTTAAACTTTATGGGCTGTTTCATGCGTCAGCTTCTCTTATTTAGACTATTGAGCTGCAAGAAAATCCTTGGTAATTCACCATCCTCCAGCTCATTTGCCCATCCAATAATTTTTGATTACTAAGCCAGTCTGCCTTTTTTTGTTCTGTTTAGACTTTATTATACTACTTAGAAAGTCTAAAATAAAGCTCTGCGAAGCTATTTTGATAATAGGAAATCAGGTTGCCCAGCCCCTGACTAGAAAACAAAAAAGATTGAAGAGACATTCGTTAGAATAATTTCTTCAATCCAAACCTAGTCACTAGACAAGGTCTATTTTATAAGGAGCTCTAATTAGAAACAGAACTCACAGCTGTTATGTTTCAAACTGTCAGTTCAATTTGGTTGCCTTCAAAAGCTTGGATACAGCTTTCATAATAACCATCACCTGTCACTCTAGGGCCGCTCAGAACAGGATAACCATCTTTTTCCAAACGGACTGTCAGTTGGTCTACCGCCTCAGGACTGCCCAGGCTGAAGGCCAGATGGTGGTAACCTGTGAAAAGCAGGTCATGGCTGCCATCTGTCAAATCCTCATCCCGCGTCATAATTTCCAAGCGCGCTCCTTCGTCAAAGGTCAGAAAATAGGACTGAAAGCCTGTTCTCTGGTTATGGTAAAGGGCATTGCTCTTAGCTACAAAATAAGTTTCAAAAAAGTGTCGAGCCGCTTCCAAATCACGGACATAAAGGGCTGCATGTTCAATCTTCATAGAGGCTGCCTCCGTTGCTTGCGATGACTTCCTTGTACCAGTCAAAAGATTTTTTCTTGTAACGAGCTAGACTGCCAGTGCCGTCATCATTGCGGTCAACGTAGATAAAGCCATAGCGCTTGCTCATTTCCGCAGTAGAGGCAGAGACAAGGTCAATACAACCCCAAGTTGTGTAGCCCAACAGTTCTACACCGTCTTCTAACGCTTCTCCCACCTGCTGCAGATGCTGTTTCAGATAGTCAATACGGTAGTCATCTTCAACCGTTGGACCATTTGGACCATCTACTAAGACATCCTTGGCTCCAAGGCCGTTTTCCACGATAAAGAGAGGAAGCTGATAGCGGTCATAGAAGCTATTTAGCACCAAGCGCAGACCGACTGGGTCAATCTGCCAGCCCCATTCTGAGCTAGCTAGATGAGGATTCATGATGCCGCCTAGAAGATTGCCTCGGCCAGAAGAATAATTTTCTGGATCATGGGCCGCAACCACACTCATGTAGTAAGAGAAGGAAATAAAGTCTACAGTGTTTTCAGCTAAAAGCTCTTTGTCGCCTGGCGCAAACTGAATCTCAATGTCATTCTCTTTGAAGAAACGATTGATATAGGCAGGATATTTCCCACGCGCATGGATATCAGAGAAGAGGTAGTTTTGATTTTCAAATTCGCGCGCTGCCAGCACATCTTCTGGCTTGGGTGTCATGGGATAGGCCGGCATAGCGAGGACCATACAGCCAATCTTGAAATCAGGATTGATCTCATGACCAATCTTAGTTGCCAAAGCAGAAGCCACCAGCTCATGATGGACCGCTTGGTAAAGTTCCTGCTTGGACAGCTCATCAAACGGAGTCGCAATTCCTCCGCTCATAAAGGGTGCATGAAGGACTGAGTTGATTTCATTAAAGGTCAGCCAATACTTGACCTTATCCTTGTAGCGGGTAAAGACCGTGCGAACATAACGCTCATAAAAATCAATCAAATCGCGGTTAGCCCAGCCATTGTACTGACGCGCCAAGTGCAGCGGCGTTTCATAGTGAGACAGGGTAATCAGTGGCTCAATGCCATACTTAGCCAGCTCATCAAAGAGATCGTCATAGAACTGCAGACCGGCTTCATTGGGCTCCAGCTCGTCCCCATTTGGGAAAATTCGAGACCAGGCAATGGAAGTCCGATAAACCTTGAAGCCCATCTCCGCAAAGAGGGCAATATCCTCCTTGTAGCGGTGGTAGAAATCAATCCCTTCCAGCTTAAGATTGTCCGGTGTAGGCTGCTCTGTAATCAAAGGATCGTGGTCACCAGCCTTAGCTGGCACGCCACCTTTCGGAGTCACATCTTGAACGGACAGTCCCTTCCCATCAACATTGTAGGCTCCTTCATACTGGTTGGCTGCTGTCGCTCCGCCCCAAAGAAAATTTTCTGGAAATTTACCCATTTATATTTTCCTACTTTCGTTTTTATTCTAATTATATTATAATAGTTGTCAAATATATTTTCCAACACAATCATCTTAAAACATGATACTATTCCACGAAAGAGTGATAACATGATTGATTTAGGGCAACTGCATAAAAATACCGTCTATAAAAACCAAGGCACTCCGTACTCTCTGACGCGGACAATTACTGAAAACGGCCAGCCTGATATTCTTTTCCACTGGCATACAGATGTTGAGATTATTTATGTCCACGAAGGAAGCGCCCAATTTCACATCGACTATCATTATTTTAATAGCCAAAAAGGTGATATTATCCTGATTCGTCCCAATGCTCTCCATTCGATCCACCCGATTGACAATCAGCGGCATTATATGGATGCGATTAACTTTCACTTGGATTTGATGGGCTATTCGGCCATGGATCATGCCAGCATTCACTACCTACAGCCTCTCTACAATGGTCAGCTAGACTTTGTCCATGTCATCAAGCCCAGTGACCAAGCCTATGAGCGAATTCGCAAATGTCTGCTGGACACCATGGAAACGGGCTATTTCCAAAAGAAATACTATGAATTTCAGCTCAAGGCCCAGCTTAACCAGCTTTTTTACCTGCTCTTTGAAAACGACTATATCGTCTCCAAGGAGCTGTCTGCTGAGGGCTACCGCAAGGAGGAGAAAATCCGCTCCATCATTGACTACATCAATGAGCATTATCAGGAAGAGCTCACTATTGATCAGCTGTCTGGCATCTGCGGCTACAGTCCCACGCACTTCATGAATTTCTTCAAGAAACATTTGGGTGTTTCCTGCATTGAATATTTGATTCAATTCCGCCTGCGCAAGGCTGCTGAGCTCCTCCAGCACTCTACTCTGTCGGTTCTGGAAATCTCCAGTCAATCTGGCTTTAACAACCTCTCCAATTTCAACCGTCAATTTAAAAAATATTACCAAATGACCCCCAGTCAATATCGGAAAAAATGAGATTGCTAAGTTCGCTTAAACAGTCTGCATTAAAAAACAGAATTGAATCATGATTTTTTAACCAAAAACGAATGTTCCTTCTTCCATCAACATCTGAAGAAGTGAAGCATTCGTTTTTGGTTTATTTTGAATTCTTTGAGTTTTACTTTTCAGCAGCTATGTCATCCCAGAGTCTTTGCCAGGTTATTCCCAGTTCAGATGCACATGCTCGTTCATTTCTTGATAAGCTGTGTCAATCCGATCTTTGGTTGCCTGATCTAGCTGATCCCGATATTTTCCGCCCTCAATGAAATCCTCTAAGATAAGGGTTTGATAAGTGTAAAGCGGGTATCCTTCTGGGGAGTAAGTTCCCTTTTCCACACGGCTGACCCAGCTTGGATGCGCCTGAGCTGTTTTGATAATCGTCCCCTTGTCCGTCTTTTCAATGGTGACATCCATCAGCACGCCACGCTCCGTCCATTGGGCAGTCTCCACTCCAGCCATGGTTTCAATCCGCTGGTTAGAGATAAAATTCCCCATGGAGTAGATAATCAGCTTTTTCTGGCCATCTTTTTCAAGGACTTCGGAGGGTTGGACCACGTGCGGGTGCCCACCAAAAATGATGTCCGCTCCCCAGTCTACCATTTTGTGATAAAGGTTTACCTGTTCCTCATTCGGCTCCAGCTGATATTCGACTCCCGTCTGTGGCATAACTACCGTAATATCCGCTTCTTTTTCTGCTCGCTCAATTTCAGCCTTCATCTTGTCTTCATCAAAGGTTGATAGATGCTTGTCAATCTCCTTCTGGCTTAGATTAGACTCCAAGCCGTTAAAACCATAGGAATAGGCCAGAATAGCAATCTTGATGCCTTTTACTTCTTTGATGAGGAGCGGAGATTTGGCACGGTCTTCATGAGTGTAGACACCAACTGGAGTAATTCCTTGATTTTCAAAGGCCTTGGCAGTTGTGAACACTCCTTCGAGACCAGAATCCAAGATATGATTGTGGGCCAGATCTACTACTTGGTAGCCAGCATCTTTGACGGCTGAAACAACGGCTTCCGGAGCATTAAAAAGCGGATAGCCCCCTAAAGGATAGTCCGGCCGAATGGTCCCTTCAAAATCCCCCAAAACCAAGTCTCCCTGATGGAGCCATTCCTTGACATAATGGTAATTTTCCGAAAAATCATAGCTCCCATCTTCCTTTTGAGCGCTCATATAGAGGCCGTCATGATATAAAAGATCGCCATTAGCCATAATACGAACGCTTTTAGAGTCCGTCTTTTGCCCTGCTACCGAAGAGGAATTTGGCTCATTTTTAGCAGTATTCCTATCGCTCTGTTTATTCATTCCCATCATATTTTGAAAGAATAAAATAGCGCTCGCTGATACCAATACCGTTCCTAACAGGGCAAGGATAAAGCCACGGTTGCTTCTCGCAGATTTTTTTCTTTTTTCAGTTCTTTTCTCCATTTTTGTCAACCTCCTTTTTACTTATATTTTATCATAAAATGAGCCTCCAATGGAAATTAAAAACGAGTAATGGTTCTATTTGCCACTACTCGTTTGATTTAAACATTATCTATGCAATTCCAGCAATTGAGTGCCAACCTCAATCTGACCTTCAGCCACCACATCAACTTTAGCATAGTCAGCTGTATTGGTCACAATAATCGGAGTTGTCACTGGATAGCCAGCTTCTTTGATCGCTTCGATATCAAAGCTGAGCAGCAGCTGGCCTTTTTTGACCTTAGAACCTTGGGTAACATGAGCGGTGAAACCTTTTCCGTCAAGGGCTACTGTATCCATACCGACATGAATCAGCAGTTCTGCACCATCATCCGTAGCTAAACCAATAGCATGGTTGGTTGGGAAGAGCAGACGAATGACCCCATCAGCTGGTGCTACTACTTCACCCACACTAGGCTCAATGGCAACTCCTTTGCCCATAGCTCCGCTGGCAAAGACAGCATCTGGAGTGTCTGAAAGGGGAATCACTTTACCAGTGATTGGACTGACAAGAACTTGTTCTTTCAACGAAATCTTTTCTACTTCTTGCCCTTCTTCAACGACTGCTTTATTCTCTTTTTTAGTATAGAGAGTAGGAATTGGGACAAACATTTGGATGGCAAAAGATAGGGCAATCGCAAGCACTGTGCCAATCAAAGCAACATACATACTCATAAAGTTTCCATCTGGACTAACCAGCGAAGGATAAACGAATACCCCAAGAGCTCCGACAGAATACATTGTCATGTTAAAGAAGCCTACAAAAGCACCAACGATACCAGATACGATACAGCTGATGATAAATGGAGTCCGCATAGGAAGTGTCCCCCCGTAAATCGCAGGTTCGGTTACTCCAAAGATAGAAGAGATAAGAGCTGGCATGGTAATGGCCTTAACTTTTTCTTCTTTTGTCTTAAGATAGATGGCTGCTAAGACACCCGTTTGAGTGAAACATGGTAGTATTGCTGCTCCTAAAATCACCCCTGTTCCCTTTTGGGTTAATTCAAGGATAGCTAAGGGCACTAATCCCCAGTGTAAACCAAACATAACCATGACTTGCCAAAGAGCACCTAGCAGAAGTCCATATACAACAGGATTGAAGCCATGAACTGCTGTCAAGAAAGAACCAAGAAGGTTAGATGCTCCATTAGCGATTGGTCCAACCAAAAGGAAAGTGAGGGGGACTGACACAACTAACGTTACAAAAGGAACGACGAAAAGTTTAACTGTGTCTGGAGTAACTTTTCTCATGAACTTTTCAATATGAGATGCAACCCAAACGGCTAAAATTGCAGGAATGACTGTTGATAAATAGCCACCAGTTGGCATGGTCAGAGAAATCCCAAAGAAATTGGCAGCTCCCGCTTCTCCCAATGCAGTAACACTTGCTTCCAAATTTGGATAGACCAGGGCTGCTGCTATCGCTAAAGCTGTAAAGTCATTCATTTTAAATTTACGAGCCGCATTTACAGCAATCATCATTGGTAAGAACTGGAAGAAACCATCACCAGCAGCAGTAAGAACTAGAGCAACTCCGTTATTGGCTGCAGTCCATCCTAAAAAGGCTGTTAAAATTGCAAGCGTTTTCTAGCAAAAAATTATATTTTCTTTATACTATATACTAAAAAACCGAGCTAAAACTCGGCTTTTATGCTTACACAAAACGTTCTAGATCAACCGTCAGCACTTGTCCATCCTGAACGACCTGCTGCCCAGCAATGTAGACATCCTGAACATCACTGCCCTTGACTGCATACACTAGGTGGGACAGCATATTTTCCAAAGGATAGAGATGAAGTCGTCCCTTAGGCTGAATGGCAATGAAATCGGCTTGCTTGCCCGCTTCCAGACTGCCGATTTTGTTCTCCAAGCCCAGCGCCTTAGCTCCTTCGATGGTCAAAGCCTTCAAGGCCTGCTCAATCGTAAACTGGGTCGCATCACCTGCACGCATCTTCTGAAGAAGAGCAGCTGTCCGACCTTCCTCAAACATATCCAGATTATTATTAGAAGCGACAGAGTCTGTCGCTAGGCCAACGGTCACACCAGCAGTTAGTAAGTCTGTCACTGGAGCTACACCGGAAGCTAGCTTGAGGTTGCTGATAGGATTGTGGGCGATGCTGACTGGAGAAGCTGCTAAATCTGCAATTTCTGACGGATTCAGCTCAACTCCGTGAGCAAAAATTGCTGGCTGCTCCAAGTAGCCCAGCCCTTTTAAGAAAGCCAGAGGCCTTTTACCATAGCGCTCCAGGATGATTTCATTTTCTTCCTGGGTCTCAGCCACATGGATATGAAGCTTCAAGTCCAGCTCACGCGCTAGCTCAAGACTGCCCTTAAGTAGCTCTTCGTCACAGGCATAAGGCGAATGAGGCGCCACCATGACCTGAAAATCTTCATCATTGTAGGAGCGGATTTTCTCAATAATCGCCCGTGTACGAGCCAGAGTCTCTTCTGTTGTTTCTGCTGCTGAGCTAAAGAGAGTTGGTGAGAAATAGCAGCGCATACCAGACTGCCGCACGACCTGATAAATCCGGTCAATCTCCACTCCCTGAGGATTATACATGTCATTAAAAGTCGTTGTCCCCGACTGCAGCATTTCTGCTAGAGCCAGCTGCACAGCCTCGGTCGTTAGATCCTCCGTGAATTGACTTTCCGCAGGCCAGATATAGTCCTCCAGCCATTCGTGCAGATTGCTGTCGTCACGAATCCCACGCAGCAAGGTCATGGCCGAGTGTGTATGGCAGTTGACCAGCCCTGGCATGAGCCAAGCTCCCTCGTAATCTACTAGCTCACTGCATTGTTCTAGCCAAGCCTCATCATAGGCACCACAGTAGGCAATGCGTTCATCTTCCACAACCAGCAAGCCTTCTCGATAAACATGAAATTCGCTGTCGCAGGTCACCAGATTGACATTTGTGTATGCTTTCATCCGCATATCCTCACTTTCCCAACACTTGGTTTCAAGAGATTTTAGCCATTATAACAAGCCTAGGAAAATAGTGCAAGGGATTTTGATACTTTATTTAAAATAAAGATAATCAGGGTGAGGAGTGATATATTTTAACTCTCCTTCAATAAAAACAAGGTAAACTTTATTTTGCTTGTAACTATATAAAATATAGGCGCTATCCAACTGATAGTCTTGTCCTAAGCCGACAGCTTGTGCAATATCTGCTGCTACCAAATAGAAAGCCCTCGCCTGTTCCTTCCGTCACATATTGGCTTTGGTAGAGCGCTTTTAAGTTTTCTAACTCTTGGCGCTTAAAGGTCTCTTTAATATAGTTCGAATCCCTTATCACGGTCTCTGGTGCACCAAGAATTTCTCTAACTTTTTCCTCAGTATAACCCTTGAAATCAGGCGTTTGAGCGCTAAATCCTCCTTCAAAGGAACGATAATAAACCTTGGCATTGCCTGTTGCATAAATTTTATCTGTCTTGGCAGACTGGGCATCTTGAGGCAAGCCATTCGTCACTTCATCTGGCAAACTTGTTGCCTTACTCTCAGAAACTGTCACACTAGGCGATGCCGTCTGGCAACTCGAACCAGTCTCCTTGTCTGATTTTGGTTTCTTTGTAACTTTACCTTTTTGAATAGAGGAAGATGTGGAGCCAGTAGTCCTTTTCGCCGTAGATTGACAAGCTATCAAAGCAAGCACCGCCATAAACGCAACTAAAGTAATGAAGGCTTTTTTAAAATGCCTATTTCTCTCCCTTTTTTCGTATGTACATGATCCCTTATCTAAAAAATTTTTTCAATTTTCACAAAAAAGGCCTTAAAAGCCTTTTACTTCATATACGTGAGCAGATAGCCGTAGCCTTCTTTTTCCATTTGCTCTTTTGGGATAAATCGCAGAGCTGCTGAGTTGATGCAGTAGCGCAGACCGCCCAATTCCTGTGGTCCGTCGGCAAAGACATGGCCTAGATGGGCATTACCAGAACGACTACGCACCTCAATCCGCTCCATACCGTGGCTCTTATCTTCATAGTACCTGACTACATCTTTGGTAAGAGGACGAGCGAAGCTCGGCCAGCCGCAACCAGACTCAAACTTGTCAGCCGCAAAAAAGAGTGGCTCCCCAGTTGTCACATCAACATAGATTCCTGCGTCAAAAGTAGCATTGTAAGCATTCTGGAAGGGACGCTCCGTCGCACTCTGCTGGGTCACCTGATACTGTTCTTCGGTCAACTCGTCTTTCAGCTGTTGCCGGCTAGGCTTGGGATAATGACCAGCATCCACCAAAGGCTGTGCAGCATCATTGACATTGATGTGGCAGTAGCCACCGGGATTTTTCTTGAGATAGTCCTGATGGTAGTCCTCAGCTAAGATATAATGCTTCAGAGGCTCTAACTCTACAGCTAACTTTTGTCCAAGCTGCTCTTCCTGCTCAGCAAAGACCTGCTCGATAATGGACCGATCCGCTTCACGGACGTAGTAAACGCCGGTCCGATACTGGCGTCCCACATCATTGCCCTGCTTGTTGACTGACAGAGGATCAATAACCCGGAAATAATAGAGCAGGAGCTCCCGCAGACTAACTCGCTTTTCATCATAGGCTACCTGCACCGTTTCCGCATGGTCGGTCTGGTGTATCAGTTGATAATTAGTGGATTCCACTTGACCATTGGCATAGCCTACTGTCGTCTCCTCAACACCCTCAATCCGAGAAAAATATTCTTCTAAGCCCCAGAAACAACCGCCTGCTAGATAAATTTCTGCCATAAAAACACCTCATTTCTTTGTGTCTATTTTCTCATAAAATAGTAAATTTTTATAGAATTTTGATTAGGAGATTCCTAGAAATCAAAAGAAGAGGGCAGGAAAATAAACTCATCCTACCCAATAATATACTTACTTTGATAATTTAATCTTCAATATACTTCAATTTCCCTCGGAAATCGTCCAGACTTTCATAGCCTTTTTCTTCCATAGTCGCCTTGAGTTCGGCAGTGATGCGCTCGAAGGCTGCCACACCTTCTTTATGAAGGGTTGTACCCACCTGCACCATACTGGCTCCGCAAAGGATATGCTCGAAGGCATCACGCCCAGTCAAGACACCACCGGTTCCAATGATTTGGATTTCTGGTTTGAGGCGTTGGTAAAAGGCATGGACATTTGCCAGAGCCGTCGGCTTGATATACTGGCCGCCAATACCACCAAAACCATTTTTCGGACGGATAACGACAGACTCATCCTCAATGTAAAGACCATTTCCAATCGAATTGACACAATTGACAAACTTGAGCGGATATTTGTTGAAAATCGCGGCAGCTTGGTCAAAATGCACGATGTCAAAGTAAGGAGGCAGCTTGATACCTAGCGGTTTGGTGAAATAAGCAAAAACCTCTGACAAAATCTTTGCCGTTGTTTCAAAATCATAAGCAATCTGAGGCTTGCCAGGTACATTCGGGCAGGAGAGATTGAGCTCGGTAATCCCTTTAAAGTCACTTGCCTGAACTTTTTTGAGAATAGTATGAGTCTCATCTGGCGACATGCCAACCAGCGAGAGGAAAAAGGTCCGATCTGGTTCACTTTCCTGCAGCTCTAGCAAGTAATCAAGATAATAATCTAAACCATTATTGGGCAGCCCCATAGAGTTGATGGAGCCTAGGGGAACATCCTGATAGCGAGGCTCTGGGTTGCCCTGACGAAAGTCCAGTGTCGCCGTCTTGGTCACAAAAGTTCCTGCAGCAGAGTTTTTAACTTCTTCTAACTCTTCGACTGTCATACAGGCCACTCCTGCCGCATTCATCAGACAGTTGTCAAATTCAAAACCCGCAATTTGTGTCTTGGTTGTCGTCATCATTTTGACCTCATATTCCTTAGTTTTCTTCTATTATATCATTAAAGTTCCTCCTATAAAGAGTTTATCCCATTTTTCTACTAAAATGTTCGGTATTTACCTCCCTAATTTTTAAGAATATTTCAGAAAAAATGTCGTGGGAATTTTCAGAAAATTCAACTTTTTTCTTTACAAGCGGAAAAATCTCTGCTATAATTGACCCCGTAAGAATACAATCTTTCAAAGGAGAATCACCATGACAACTGCTAAAGAATATATCCAAAGTACTTTTGAAACTGTAAAAGCCCGCAACGGACACGAGGCAGAATTCCTCCAAGCCGTTGAAGAGTTTCTCAGTACGCTTGAGCCAGTCTTTAAAAAGCATCCTGAATACATCGAAGAAAATATCTTGGCCCGTATCACTGAGCCTGAACGTGTGATTAGCTTCCGTGTTCCTTGGGTGGACCGCGAGGGCAAAATGCAAGTCAACCGTGGTTATCGCGTGCAATTCAACTCAGCAGTTGGTCCTTATAAAGGCGGTCTCCGTTTCCACCCAACTGTTAACCAAGGGATTTTGAAATTCCTCGGATTTGAGCAAATCTTCAAAAATGTCTTGACTGGCCTGCCAATCGGTGGTGGTAAAGGTGGTTCTGACTTTGATCCGAAAGGCAAAACGGACGCAGAAGTCATGCGCTTCTGCCAAAGCTTTATGACAGAATTGCAAAAATACATCGGTCCATCTCTGGACGTGCCAGCTGGTGATATCGGTGTCGGCGGACGTGAAATCGGCTACCTCTACGGTCAATACAAGCGTTTGAGACAGTTTGATGCTGGTGTCCTGACTGGTAAGCCTCTTGGATTTGGCGGTAGTTTAATTCGGCCAGAAGCTACTGGCTATGGCTTGGTTTACTTTACTCAAGAAATGCTCAAGGCTAATGGCGATAGCTTGGCTGGTAAGAAAGTGGTTATTTCCGGCTCAGGTAATGTTGCCCAATACGCCCTGCAAAAAGCAACTGAACTTGGAGCAACCGTTATCTCTGTTTCCGACTCAAACGGTTATGTCATCGACCAAAATGGTATTGACTTCGACCTCCTAGCAGATGTGAAGAATAACCGCCGTGCTCGCTTGACAGAATACGCTGCTGAAAAAGCTACTGCTACTTACTATGAAGGTTCTGTCTGGACTTACGCTGGTAACTACGACATCGCTCTTCCATGTGCCACTCAAAATGAAATCAATGGGGAAGCGGCCAAACGTTTGGTTGCCCAAGGAGTTAAAGTCGTTTCTGAAGGTGCTAACATGCCGAGCGACCTTGATGCTATCAAAGTTTACAAAGAAAACGGAATCCTTTATGGTCCTGCTAAAGCTGCCAATGCTGGTGGTGTAGCTGTATCCGCTCTAGAAATGAGCCAAAATAGCCTGCGCCTATCTTGGACTCGCGAAGAAGTTGACGGCCGTCTCAAAGACATCATGACCAACATCTTCAATACAGCTAAAACTACTGCTGAAACTTATGGACTTGGCAAGGACTATCTTGCTGGTGCCAATATTGCAGCCTTTGAAAATGTAGCCAACGCCATGATCGCCCAAGGTCTGGTTTAAAATAAAAGAGTTAAAAATCAGCTTGCTCGTTTGAGCAGCTGATTTTTTATCTCTTGAATTGTCAAATTAAGTGCACAATAAAAAACTCACTTATCTGCGGCTTCTAAAAGAGCTAGGTATTCCTCCAAAACCAGATCATGTTTTTGAATATATTGGGCAGATTTTACGCCGACATAGCGATAGTGCCAATTCTCAAAATCCACTCCAGTAATATCGCTTTTCCCCTCAGGATAGCGCAGAATAAAGCCATATCTGGGAGCAATTTCCGCAATCTTATCGGCCACTTCATCTTCCTGACCTTCTGGCTCACTCATATCAATAGCCAAGCCTGTCTGATGTTCGCTGGCGCCAGGAATCTGAATTCGTTTTTGCACCTCGTGTTCAGCGTCTTGTCGAGAAAGCCCCTCTTCCTCCGCTAAGGCTAGGGCTTCTTCATAAATTTCTGCCTGCTCCGCTCGACTTCGATAGCCCGAAATCAAAGTTTCTCCCGGTGCAATTTTCTGTGCCGCAGCTAAAAATTTTCTTGTGTTTTCAGCAATACGGCTGTCTACCTGAATGTCATCAATTTGGGTCAATTGAGGGGGCGCATCTTCCTGAAGATGGCTGCGATTGACTAAAATCAATTCCCAGTCATCAACTGAAACATTGGGTAAATTCGACTCCAAGACCTCAAGATTTTCATCAGCAGGTTTTGGGGCATGTTCTTCCTGCCCTTGAAATAGCCACAAAGCAACTAGCAATCCAAGCCCAAGCCCTAAAAACAAGACCCAGTTTATCAGTCGATACAAAGAAAAGTTTTTCTTAGCATGGTGACCTCTTTTCAAGCTTCTGCCTCCAGCTCCTCTTTTCCAACTTCACGGTAGGACATATCTCCAACACAAGCAACACTGAATTTCCCGTCTTCATAATCCACTATGGTCACAGAACCATTGTCAAGTCCATGAGGGCGGCTTCTGTTTATCAAATAGACGAAGGTTCCGATGGTCATTCCATGGCTAACAACCAAAGCATTGCCACCACCAGAAGCCTCCAGCTCTTCAGCAATAGCTGAGAAGCCTTCCCAAATGCGGCTGCTGAGTTTTTCCCAGTTTTCTGCCCAACCAGCTGTATCCACCTCAACCAAACCTTCAGCCAATTCGGCATAGCTGAGCTGGTGAACATGCTCGACATTAAAGACCCGAGGCATGACTCCCATAAAGAGCTCACCGTCATATCCCCCGTCAAAGCTGCCAAAGCACCACTCGCGGATGCGCTTGTCAAACCTATAAGGAATCTTCCCAGTCAAGCCCAGCTCTTCCAGGATAATCCCCATTGTTTGAATCGTCCGACCTGAATCACTGGATCTAGCTAGTTTAAAATCAATACCCGCTTTACGCAAACCAATCCCCAATTCACGAATACCGCGTTCGCCTTCTGCTGTCAACGGAGTATCGCTCCAGCCCTGAGCTCGCCCGATTGTATTAAACATCGTTTTGCCGTGACGGATTAGGTATAATCTTGTTTTTGCCATACACTTACCCCCTTATTCTCCTCTCATTATATCACTTTTCTGAGAAAAAGCGTTTTCTTACATCATACTCCAGAAAAATCAATCGAAAGAAGATATAAGTGAAATTGGACAAATCAAAAGCTACACCACGCAACTTTGATGTAGCAAAATAGGAAAAATGACATCGTCAAAAAAGATATAGAAGGCTGCCAACTAAAAGCCCGCAGGCATAGCCGACCAGGACATCCTTAGGATAGTGAACTCCACCAAGCACTCGAACCAGTGCTAAAAGCGCCGTCAAAAACAGCAATATGAAACCAAACCAAGGAGATAGTGACAAGGCTGACATGGCAATAATCGTAGAGGAAAAAACATGACGGCTGGGCATGGATTCCCCAGACACATCCTTAGCCAGTAAGGGACTGAAGTCCCAGCTCTCATAAGGCCGAGGCTGGTTGATACGCTGACGAACCAGCGACAAAACAATAAACCCCGCCGCCGGTAGCAAGAGATAAAGCAGCAACCCTCGCCAGGTTCCAACCAGATAGGCATTGAATAGCACTCCAGCATAAACCAAGGGCATGAGCAGGGTCATCAATCGGTTAAAACAAATCAAAACTTTGAGTAAGCTGGGACGTCGCCGCAAGGGAGCTGTCAGCTTTTGATAGAAAACACGATAATCTTTCATCTTATCCTTCATACTTTTCAAACATTTGCTCTGGAATCTTGCTCTAGACCAGCAGGGGTATACGACTCTCGTCAAAAGCCATCATTAAAACCTCTATTTCCATGAACTTCTCCATTTCTACTATCTACTATACCATACTAAAAACAGAGTTCCAAGCATTCAAATTGCTAGAGTTCAATTTTTATATTTTAGCTTGCTTCTTGCTTTTCCTCAAACCGACTCTTGTAAAGGTCAGCATAGAAGCTATAAACCGCCATGTGCTAGTCATGGTTGCCCTACTCAATGATATGCCCATCGCGCACGACCAAGATCAGGTCCGCATTGTGAATAGTGGTCAGCGGTGAGCAGCGACAAAGAAAGTCTGGCCTTCCATGAGTTTGTCCATAGCTTTTTGAATCAACTCCTCTGTCCGCGTATCCACCGAAGAAGTCACCTCGTCCAAAATCAAGAGCAGCACTGCACGAAGAATGATCATGCACTACTCAGCTATTTTAGAAAATTCAAAAAGCACTAGCAACTGTACCAACTCCTGCTCACCCATTTTTAAGAGAAGCAGGATGAAAAATTCTTTGGCGTACTTCCCGACAAGCTTCAATCGCAAAATCCTATTTTTAAAACTTCATCAAAGCCCAAAAGAAGAGGAACAACACTCCAGATTTCCCCATTTTAACGCTAACCAATATTCTCATGAAAGTCCTCAAGCCAAATACTTTTGGATTTCGCAATGTCGACAAATTTAAAACAAACATTTGCTGAACTTTAAACATCAAAAAAGAGAAGACCCAGCAGGTCCTCTCTAGATTCTCGCTTCTCACCAACCCACCGCGGTTAATAATAAGACGAATTTACTTTCCTTTGAGTATTAATACAGACTTCCACTGAAGGAGCGGACAAGGTATTTATACCCATAATCATCTGAGCTATCGACAACCCATTTGCCATCTTTTTTCGTGAATTTCAGCTCATAACCTTCAGATTCCATATACTTAGGTGTAACCAAAGGAATACTGTCAAACTGACTAGGCGCTTGTTCTAAAATATATTTCTCTGCTGCCTTATATGCATCGTTGTAATCAGAATATTCTGCTCGATGCTCATTAACAAATTTAGAGACCAAGTCGTAAGTCCGAATGTTTTCTAGGCCAATCGTTTCTGGTCTAACGTAAACTGTCGCACTTTCTGGTAAGAAAGAAGCTACTTGGTAAGTTACTTTTGCACGTTTCGCATTCATTTTAGTGTATGCTTCAGCAAATGTCCGCAATTCAGCTTCTGATGGCGTATAGTAAGAGAATTCTTCCCCAAACTCTTTGGTAAAGCTTGTCATGAAATTAGCTCGATCTTTCTCCAAGTCTCCTCCTAGAACAAATTGATCAGCTTTTCCTTCTTTTTTCTTGTCATCATTTTTTGTTGTCAAGGTTGTCACAACCGCTTGATCGGACTGCTTCGAACTCACATTTTCTGCTTTTCCTGAAGCGTCTCCACTCAAGAAGACTTTTTCTACATATTCTTTAGCCAAGTCTTCCATTTTATCCACATTATCCGCATACTTTTTAGCATCAACTTTGATGGTGACCTCTTCTGGCTCTTTCTTGCCAATATCTGTGTACAGAGGAGAATAATGAAGTTCATAAGTATCCTTTGGATTTACTTCAAATACTACATAACCACTGACGCTCTTATCCTTAGCAACCTTTTCATAAGACATTGTTTTGAACTTGTCACTAGAATCATAGACATTGATCGAACTAATTTTTTCATCATCAGAATTATAAAGAGTGATGTCATTGTCACTAATATATAACTGTTTATTACTCTTATTTTTAATTTCAACATTCAAAGCTAGATACTTAGAATCCGAAGACTCATCTTTGGGCAATACATAAGTACCACCCTTAATTTTCACTTCAACATGATTATTACCAGAGACACCGTTCCCACCCGTTTTTTTAGGAGCACATGCTACTAGCAAAAGCGCAGCTAAAGAGATGACAAGATAGTTTAAAAATTTTTTCATGATTTCCTCCCTAGGATACACTAAAATTTATAACTATTTTATCATATTTTTATAAAACTGTAAATGTTGCTTAAATAAAATACCACAAAATCTAGCTGTTAAATTTCCAATGAAGCGACCGATGCACTAGTTACAGAAAAAGCACAGCCTAAGCCGTGCCATTCTATAGTAGACTATTTCATTGCTAAATTTAAGCTACTTCGCCTTCCTCAAACTGACTGTTGTAAAGGTCTGCATAAAAACCATTCGACGCCATGAGCTGGTCATGATTGCCCTGCTCGATGATATTTCCATCGCGCATAACCAAGATGAGGTCTGCATTGCGGATAGTGGATAGGCGGTGGGCGATGACAAAGGAAGTCCGTCCTTCCATGAGTTTGTCCATAGCTTTTTGAATCAGCTCCTCAGTCCGCGTATCCACAGATGAAGTTGCCTCATCCAATATCAAGAGCGGTGCATCTTTCAGCAGAGCACGAGCGATTGTCAATAGCTGCTTCTGACCGACCGATAAGTTGACCGTGTCATCCAGCACTGTATCATAGCCCTGCGGCAGAGTCATGATAAAGTGATGAACACCAACCGCCTTCGCCGCAGCAACAACTGCTTCATTTGTCACATGCTCCTGATTATAAATCAAGTTCTCCCGAATAGTCCCTTCAAAGAGCCAGGTATCCTGCAAGACCATTGAAAAGGCATCGTGAACCTCGGAGCGTTTCATATCCTTAATATCTATACCATCAATGCTGATACGTCCTTTGTCAATTTCATAGAACTTCATCAGTAGATTAACGATAGTCGTCTTACCAGCACCCGTTGGCCCGACAATGGCAATCTTCTGTCCGGCTTTGGCCTGGGCTGAAAAATCATGAATAATGGTCTGGTCCGGCTTGTAGCCAAAGAAGATCTCTTCAAAGGCAACATCTCCCTTGACAGCAGTAAGCTGCTGCTCTTTATGCTGATCGTCTTCCATATCAGGCTCAGCCAGAAATTCAAAGACACGAACCAGTGCTGCACCAGCCTGCTGCAAGACGGCGATACCTTGGGCAATCTGTGACAAAGGCTGAGAGAAGGTCCGCACATAAACCATAAAGGCGACGATAATTCCAATGCTAATCGAGCCATTAATCACCAGAGCAGCACCGACCAAAATAACCAGCACATAGGCAAAATTCCCCGTAAAGAACATGAGCGGCATCATCATGCTAGAGATAAATTGCGATTTCCAAATGCTATTATAGAGATTGTGATTGAGAACTGCAAAGCGCTCCTTTGACTGCTCAATGGCATTATAGCTGGTAACAACATTATGACCGGAGTACATCTCCTCCACATAACCGTTTACCGCAGCCAGATCGTTTTGCTGGGCGGTGAAATAGCCCTGAGACTTGCCCATGATGAGGCCGACAAAGACAAAGCCGACTACAGTAGCTAAGATGGTTACCAAGGCCAAGATCCAGTTCATGAAGAACATGGTCAAAACCACAGCCACCAAGAGCAGGCTGGCAGAGATAACATTTCCCAGACTCTGGTTGAGGGATTGGCCGACCGTATCTACGTCATTAGTCACGCGCGACAGAGTATCCCCCTGAGAATGACCATCGAAATAGCCCAACGGCAGCTTGTTAATCTTCTCTGCAATGGCCGTCCGCAGCCGCTTGGAGAAATACTGGATAACCGTACTGATGATAAAGGACTGACCGTAGTTGAGCAGAGCTCCGACTGCATAGAGCACGGTCAGCAGGAGGGCAATCTGAGACACAGCTTTTAAATCAATGCTGGTAGCCAAACCTTCAGAGATGAGATTGGTAATTTCTTTTAATTTATTTGGCCCATAGACCGTGATAATGTTTGACAAGACAGCTCCCACAAATGCCAAAGCAAGAGGAAGCTGGAAGCCTTTGAGATAAGGCCGTATCTGGCTAAATAATGAAGGCTTCTTATTTCCCATTTTCTAATTCCTCCTTGGATAATTGTGAGTAGGCAATTTCTTGATAGACCGCGTTATTTGCCAAAAGCTCTCGGTGGGTACCTTGACCGACCACCTTACCAGCATCCAAGACCAAGATTTGATCCGCATCCATGATAGTAGAAATCCGCTGCGCTACGATTAGCTTGGTCATATCCTGCGTCCGCTCAGCCAGTTCTTTACGCAAAATGCGGTCTGTCTTATAGTCTAGTGCTGAGAAGGAGTCGTCAAAGATGAGGATTTCTGGCTTACGAGCCAAGGCTCTGGCAATGGCCAAACGCTGACGCTGGCCACCAGAGAAGTTGGTTCCGCTTTGAGCTACTTCTGCTTTCAGCCCCTTTTCCTTCTCTTGGACAAAGGGCTTAGCCTGTGCTAGGTCAAGAGCCTCCCACATTTTCTGCTCATCCAGCGGGCTTTCTTGGCTTTGACCGAAGTCCAGATTGCTCTCAACATCGCCAGAGAAAAGCACCGCCTTTTGCGGGATGTAGCCGACCTTATTATGCAAGTCTTCCAGCTGGTAATCCTGAACATTGACACCATCTACCAGAATCTCTCCTTCAGTCACATCATAGAAACGAGGAATGAGATTGACCAGCGTGGATTTTCCTGAACCAGTCGAGCCGATAAAGGCTACGGTGTCACCAGTCTGCGCTGTAAAGTTGACATGCTCAATGACCGCTTCTGAATTCTTGGAATAACGGAAGGACACATCGCGAAAGACCACCCCTCCTTTACTATCCGCTGCTGCCTTAGGCTGTTCCGGACTGGTGATAGAAGAATGCAGGTCCAGTACTTCATTAATCCGGCCAGCGGATACAATGGTCCGAGGCAGGACGATGAAGAGGGCCCCCATGAGCAAGAAGCCAATCACAATCTGCATAGCATAGGACATAAAGACGACCATATCACTGAAGAGTGGGAGACGCTCCTGCAGCCCAGCCTCCTGAATCAAATAAGCCCCAATCCAGTAAATGGCTAAGGTCAAACCACTGGAAATCCCCATCATAACAGGATTCATCATAGCCATCAAGCGACTGATGAAGAGATTAAGACGGGTTACTTCATCATTAGCTGCTGCAAACTTCTTATCCTGATAATCTTCAGCATTGTAAGCCCGGACCACGCGAATCCCCGTCAGACTCTCTCTAGTAACGCTGTTTAGCTTATCAACCAAGCGCTGCGCAACCGACTGCTTGGGAAAGGCAAGTGTCATCAAGACTGCTGTCATCAAGACATTGATCATAACAGCGATGAGAACAGCTGTCAACCAACTTTCTGACTTGCCGATAATCTTAGTCATGGCCCAAATCGCCATAATCGGTCCCCGCGTCACTACCTGCAAACCCATAGTAATCAAAGCCTGCACCTGAGTAATGTCATTCGTGGTTCGAGTCAACAAACTAGGGATTGAAAATTTCTTAATCTCCGTCTGCGAATAATCCAGCACACGGTTGAAAATATCGCTCCGCAGACTCTGGGTAAAGCTGGCAGCTAGACGAGCTGCAAAAAATCCAACTACAGTAGCAGACAAAAAGCTAGCAAAGGACAAGCCAACCATTTTCAGCCCAGGTTCCCACAAATCCGCTAAAGTCGTTCCCTGCGTCTGCAGCAGCCCAGTAATTGCCGAAATATAAGTCGGAACCTCTAATTCTAGATATACTGTCAGGCAAGTGAAGAGTACACTGAGTAGAATCATGCCCACTTCCCTTGCCGTCAGCCGTTTAAATAACTTAAACATTTTTCTCTCCATTCTCTAGACTTTCGATATTTTGATAAAATTTAGTCAGCACTTGAGAAAAAATCAGTAATTCCTGCTCAGAAATCCCCTCCAAAAGACGACGGTCCATTTCATCAAAAAAGTCACGAATTTTCCTCATGTTCTCCTGAGACTGCGCAGTCAAGCGGATATATTTGGCTCGCTTGTCCCTTTGGCTGGTTTCCAGCTGGATAAAGCCGTTTCTCTCCATCCTTTTCATTAGGTTGCTGGCCACCGACTTGGAAATATCCAGTTCCTGCTCAATATCCTTGATAAGCGTTTCCTTACCCTCCTGTGCACGGCAAGTAACAATACGCAAAACTTGCCCCTGCGGCCCAGCCATGAACTCAATCCCTTGCTCCTTGGCAACCTTTTCTACCATCAGCTGCATTCGTCGGCCAAAGTGTTTCATTTCTAATAACGGCTTCTCCATCAAAACTTCCTTTCTAGATTAGTTCCCTTGAGAACTAATTAGTTTTCGTGAGAACTATTTTAGCACATCAACAGCAGATGTCAAGAAAAAAGTTTCTATGAGAACCATTTTTGTGATAAAAAAATTCAGCCTCAGAATAGCTGAATTTCCTTCCTTATCAAATCAAAATTCCTTCCAAATGGTCCAATTCATGCTGACAGATTTGCGCTGGAAAATCCTCTAAAGTGATGATCTTCTTTAGCCAATTCTGATCCAGATATTCAATCGTTATTTTTTGGTAGCGAGTCGTTTGCCGACTTCCAGGCAGTGACAGACAGCCTTCTTCCGTCTGGTAAGGCCCTGATTTCTGGATGAGAATAGGATTAAACATGACCATGGGCAGCATGCCATACATAAAAATAATCACTCGCTTTTGAACACCGATCATGTTGGCCGCAAGACCGACACAAGACTCTCTATGAGCCAATAAGGTGTCCTGCAAATCCTGGGCCAAAAAGAGGTCGGCTTTCGTTGCAGGGGCTGATTTTTGCTGTAAAAAGAAAATATCCTTGACAATCGCTTTTTGCATATTTCACCTCAGATAGAAGAGGCCTGACATTTCAGACCTCTTGTTTTACCTATTTTGCGTGGCGTTCGCTGACTTCTTTTGCTAGGACAAAATTCCCCAATGTAGCAGAGCCATTTCCCGCTACAGCTGGTGTGACAAGGTAATCCCGCACATCTGGAACAGGGAGATAGTCATTCAGGAGAACTGTAAATTTCTCACGAACGCGGTCTAGCATATGTTGCTGCGCCATAACACCGCCACCAAAGACAATGACATCTGGACGGAACGTCACCGTCGCTTGAATAGCTGCCTGCGCAATATAATAGGCTTGAATATCCCAGACAGAGTTATTGAGCTCAATATTTTCACCCCGTACACCTGTCCGCGCCTCTAAGCTAGGGCCAGCCGCCAAACCTTCCAAACAGCCATTGTGGAAAGGACAAACGCCATTAAAGCCTTTTTCTTCATCCATCGGGTGCTTGGCTACATAATAGTGTCCCATCTCAGGGTGACCCGTTCCGCCGACAAATTCACCACGCTGAATGGCGCCAGCGCCAATTCCTGTTCCGATCGTATAATAAACCAGATTTTCAATGCGGCCGCCAGCATTGTTGCGAGCTACAACTTCACCATAAGCAGAGCTATTAACATCTGTCGTAAAGCAAATTGGTACATTCAAAGCACGACGAAGTGCTCCTACGATGTCCACATTCGCCCAATGTGGTTTTGGAGTCGTCGTAATGTAGCCATAAGTTTCAGAATTAGGGTCAATATCAATAGGACCAAAAGAACCGACTGCCAGACCTGCTAGATTGTCAAAACGAGAGAAAAAGGCAATTGTCTTATCCAGCGTTTCAATCGGCGTGGTTGTAGGAAACTGTGTTTTTTCTACAACATTGAAATTTTCATCGCCTACAGCACAAACAAATTTCGTCCCGCCAGCTTCTAAACTTCCGTACAATTTTGTCATTTCAACACCTCTTGTATTGTTTATACTTTATTATAGCATATTTCCAGATTGAAAATTGCTCTATATTTTAGATTTTCCTCTGTAAATCTTAACACTCAAGGAAAAAACGAACAAACATGACATTTGTTCGTTTTCTTTTACTGATTTTTGATGAGTAATACTAGGCTTTCACTTCAATAATTGCATCGCCTTTAGCCACTGCTCCTGCCGCAACTGGAGTCACAGAAGCGTAATCAGCTGTATTGGTCACGATGACCATAGTTGTGTCATCCAGACCAGCTGCCGCGATTTTAGCTGAATCAAAAGTTCCAAGAACATCGCCAGCTTTGACTGTAGAACCTTGAGACACTTTTTGGTCAAATCCTTCGCCATTCATAGACACTGTGTCAATTCCGACGTGGATAAGGATTTCAGCACCATTAGCAGTCTTCAAACCATAGGCATGACCGGTGGCAAAAGCGATCGTCACTTCTGCATCAGCTGGGGCATAAACAACACCTTTAGTTGGTTTAATAGCAATCCCTTGCCCCATCGCTCCACTTGCAAAGACAGGGTCATTGACATCAGCCAAAGTCACAGCTTGACCAACAACAGGAGAAATGATTGTTTCATCTTGAAGAGCATTTGTTTCTTCAGTAACCACGTCTTCAGCTAATTCTGTTTCTACTGTTTCATCTGCTGTTGCAACCACAGCTTCTTCAGCAAAGACATCTGCTGCTTTTGTCTTACCGTAGAAATAAGTCAAAGCAAAGGCAATCGCAAAAGCAATAACTTCACATAAGAAATAGAATGGAATTGATTTCGCATCAATTGAAAGGAATCCAAGGAAACCTGCTGAACCAAGAGACACAGCAACAACTTGAAGAAGACCTGCAAAAAGAGCTCCTACTGCTGACCCGATAAGGGCACAGAAGAATGGGAATTTATATTTCAAGTTTACACCAAAGAGAGCCGGCTCGGTAATCCCCAAGAGGGCTGAGACACCTGCAGAAGAGGCAAGACCTTTGGTTTTAGCATTCTTAGTCAGGAACAAGATTGCAAAGGTAGCAGCACCTTGAGCAACGTTGGCCATGGATGCAACAACAAAGATAAAGTCTCCATGACCACTACCATTTTGCCAAGCTGAAAGCAATTGTGTTTCGATGGCTGGGAAAGATTGGTGAAGACCAGTCATTACGATTAATGAATAGGTTCCCCCAAATACGCTCATACCAATAAAGCTTGTTGTATTGTAGAGCCAAACAATCGCATCTGTAATACCGTTAGATACCAATAGCATCACTGGACCTACGACTGTAAATGTCAAGAATCCTGTAAGCATCACTGATAGCAATGGAGTGAAGGTAAAATCAACAGCTGAAGGCAATTTCTTATGGAAGAATTTTTCAAGATGAGCCAAGATCCATACAGCAGCAAGAACTGGAATAACTTGGTAAACATAACTTGTTTGCGTCACATGGTAACCCAAAATATCCCAAAATTTCTCAGCTCCCCCAAGATCTGGTGTTGTCATAATCATACCGATTGCAGCACCTAAGAACTGGTTAGCTCCAAAGCGTTTTGCAGCTGAGATACCAACAAGAATTGGCAGGAACATAAACGGAGCAGCAGACATGAGCTGAATCATATCTGACAGTCCCTTAATAGCTGGAACCATTTGCTCGATTGATTGAGGCCCGAACAATCCTTCTGAGGTCAGGAAATTACGAAGAGCCATCAAAAGACCGCCTGCAACTAGGGCTGGAATAATAGGCACAAAAATATCAGACAAGAGTTTAATCAAAGCCATAATAGGATTAAACTTCTTTCCACTAGCAACAATCTGCTTCAAATCATCCGTTGAAACTTCTTTAAGACCAGTTTCTTTGATGATTTCAGCGTAAACAAAGTTTACATCTCCAGGACCGATAATGACTTGATATTGTCCATCTGTCTTAAAAGTACCTTTAACATCTGCATTATTATCCAATGCTTTCTGGTCAATAGCGCTATCATCTTTTAGAACTAGACGAAGCCTAGTCGCACAGTGTGCGACTGCAACAAGATTATCTCTACCGACAGCTTCAATGACTTGTTTTGCAACTTTAGCATAATCCATTTGCAAACATCTCCTTATAAAATATTGTAAAACTTTTTGAAAGCGATTTTACCGCCTTTACAAATATTATTTTATCACAACTTTAAAATATGTCAAGCGTTTTACAGAAATTTATTTTTTTTAATGTTAAAGGTTGATTTTTGAGCGGAAAACGTTTACTATAGAAGTAAGAAAAATAATTGGAGGACAGAAGATTGGCTTGGACTACTGAAAAACGCTACAGACGTTACGAAGATTGGACTGCAGAAGAACTGCAACAGATTAATGACAATATCGCTAAATCTCCTTGGCGGGCCACCTATCATGTGGAGCCCACAACTGGGCTTCTGAATGATCCAAATGGCTTTTCATATTTTGACGGCAAGTGGATTGTCTTCTACCAAAACTTTCCCTTTGGAGCAGCCCACGGTCTAAAATGTTGGGTACAGCTTGAAAGTGATGATTTAGTGCATTTCACAGAAACTGGTGTGCGAGTGCTGCCAGATACGAAACTGGATAGCCACGGTGCCTACTCTGGTTCTGCTATGCAGTTTGATGACAAGCTTTTCCTTTTTTATACTGGAAATGTCCGCGACGAAAATTGGGTGCGCCACCCTTATCAAATCGGAGCATTGCTGGATAAAGAAGGGAAAATTGAGAAGATTGATAAAGTCTTGATTGAGCAACCGGCAGGAGCAACCGATCACTTCCGCGATCCACAGATTTTTAATTATAAGGGACAGTTCTATGCTATTGTCGGCGGACAAAATCTGGATAAGCAAGGCTATGTCAAGCTCTACAAGGCTGTGGACAATGACTACACCAACTGGGAAACCCTTGGTGACTTGGACTTTGATAATGACAAGACGGCCTACATGATGGAGTGCCCTAATCTGGTCTTCATTAATGACCAGCCAGTCCTGCTCTATTGCCCACAAGGCCTGTCCAAGGATGTTCTGGACTATGATAATATTTACCCAAACATGTATAAGATAGGTCAATCGTTTGACACAAAACAAGCAAAAATGCTCAATCCAAGCCCGATTCAGAATCTGGATTATGGCTTTGAGTGCTACGCGACTCAAGCTTTCAACGCCCCTGACGGCCGAGCTTTCGCTGTCAGCTGGCTAGGTCTGCCAGATGTGGAATACCCGTCTGACCGCTTTGACCACCAGGGAACCTTTTCACTAGTAAAAGAATTAACTTTAAAAGATGGCAAGCTTTATCAATACCCTGTCGCAGCCATCAAGAATTTACGAGCGGAAGCTCAACCTTTCACTGCGCTGGCTGAGAGCAAGAATAGCTACGAGCTAGAGCTGAATCTCGCTGCAGACACCGAACATGAAATCGTCCTCTTTGCAGATAAGGACGGCAAGGGGTTAACCATCAACTTCGATCTCAAAGCTGGGCAAGTGACCGTCGACCGCAGTCAGGCAGGGGAACAATATGCCCTAGACTTCGGAAGCAGCCGCAGCACCAGCCTTGACACCAAAGATACAACTGTCAATGTCTTTATCGACAAATCCATCTTTGAAATTTTTATCAATAAAGGAGAGAAAGTATTTTCCGGTCGCGTCTTCCCAGGTGGAGACCAGACAGGCATTGCCATCACCAAGGGCAATCCGACCGGTACTTACTATGAATTAGATTATGGTCGCAAAACTAACTGATGTAGCAAAACTGGCAGGGGTCAGCCCCACAACCGTTTCCCGCGTTATCAATAGAAAAGGTTACTTATCCAGCAAAACTATCTCTCGGGTCGAGGAGGCTATGCGGGAGTTGGCCTACAAACCTAACAATCTGGCGCGCAGTCTTCAGGGCAAGTCCGCTAAGCTGATTGGACTTATTTTCCCGAATATTAGTCACATCTTCTATGCTGAGCTGATTGACAAGCTGGAACACGAGCTCTTTAAGCAGGGGTATAAAACTATTATCTGCAACAGCGAGCATGATTCTGACAAGGAGCGCGAGTACATTGAGATGTTAGAAGCCAATCAGGTGGACGGCATCATTTCCGGCAGTCATAACCTAGGAATCGAAGACTACAATCGCGTAACAGCCCCCATCATCTCCTTTGACCGCAACCTTTCACCCGATATTCCAGTGGTGTCCTCGGACAATTACGCTGGTGGAGTACTAGCTGCTCAGACTCTGGTCAAAGCAGGCGCTCAGAATATTATCATGATTACTGGCAATGATAACTCCAACTCACCAACAGGCCTGCGCCATGCTGGCTTTGCCTCTGTCCTGCCAGATGCTGCTATCATCAATGTTTCCAGTGACTTCTCACCCGTCCGCAAAGAAATGGAAATCAAGCACATTCTGACCCACAACAAGCCGGATGCAATCTTTGCTTCAGATGATTTGACAGCCATTTTGGTGATGAAAGTCGCTCAAGAGCTAAACATCCAGATTCCTGAAGATTTAAAAATTATCGGCTATGACGGGACTTATTTTGTTGAAAATTATTATCCTCAACTGGCTACGATTAAACAGCCCTTGAAAGATATTGCCAAACTCTCAGTAGATTTACTGCTGAAAAAAATTAATAATCAGGAAGTACCCTCAACTGGCTACTTCCTGCCAATCACCCTACTGCCGGGTAAAAGCTTGTAACCCTTATATGGGCGACGCGAGCCCGTATTACTGAAAAAGAGTCTGAGACAAAATAGTTCTCAGTCACAAAAAAGCTAGAGATTCCCAATTATGGAACTCTAGCTTTTTAAATTTGAACCGTTCTCTTATTGTATTTAAGGAGATTA
The DNA here is from genome assembly GCF_902460385.1 of Streptococcus sp. Marseille-P7376. Taxonomy (NCBI): domain Bacteria; kingdom Bacillati; phylum Bacillota; class Bacilli; order Lactobacillales; family Streptococcaceae; genus Streptococcus; species Streptococcus sp. Marseille-P7376. The sequence goes on along the minus strand of NZ_CABPTS010000003.1, from coordinate 135 downwards.
TTGGCCATGAGCACTAAACCCATGTCAATTTTCACCTGACGCTTGCCTCTTAGGTTACATCTCTTGTAACCCAAATAAGCCTTTATCTGCCCAAAGACAGGTTCCACATCAATCTTACGTTGATCGAAAATCTGT